>CAZCZS010000016.1:0-25426 GCA_964503355.1 uncultured Mesoaciditoga sp. | reverse complement strand
ATGAACTTTGTTACATCCCAATCTTTTTTCGTTACTCTCACGCACAACATGAGTTATCTTATTCTTTTTGCCTAAAAAAGTATAGGTCACCACGTTGATTTTGTCAAGACAATTTTTTTGCCAAAATATTCGTTTTGCGTCAACTTTACAAACTACAAACAGCCTTTACGCTCTTCAAACAATAAGGAACGATAAGGGATTTTTTCTTCGAAGTGTTGTTGACTCTGATTTGCTCTTTGTCACGATTCAAATGATGGCCATTTCGAGTTGATTGCGAGTGTTTTGAATTTAATTCAGGCTCTTATTACTTAGATTCCGGGTTGTAGGCCGCGATAATTGAAGAAAAAACGAGCAGAGTGTTTAAATGATTTTTGTCAATCTTGAATAGCGTGAGCACTTTTATCAACGCGTTTTTGTGCTCTTCACCACGATACGATCACCACTCATCACATTCAAAAAATTCGAAGCGTTGCCTTGATTTAAGGATATTTCAAGATAACCTGAGCTATCAAAATGGGCCACGAGCGCATTTTGAACTTGTGCGTATTTCTCGGCTAAAAACGTTTTCATACCGTTTACCTCAAACACATCGCCTATTCCAGCGTTTTTCAAATCTCTTTCTTTTATAATCGTTTCAACGTTTCCAAAACCATCCACAAAGGCCACTTCTGTTTCTATCTTTCCCTTGGAAATCGAAGGAAGATCAAAATTCAATTTCACGACATCCTTGAGTTCCCTTCCGAATTCTTCAAACGGTACACCCTTATCCAAATAAGCGGCCGCCGCGGCGAAGACGTCTCTTCCATGAAAGGTGTTCGATGGGGGATATTTGTACATGTACTTTGGATTCTCTATAATTCGACAGGTGAAGTCCGAATCGAGCACACGCGTGAAAGTGCCGTTATCCGGTCCAACACAATATCTATCGTTTACTTTCAACATTATGGCTTTGCGATCGGTACCAACACCCGGATCGACAACACAAAGTAAAATACTTTCCTTCGGAAGATCTTCAAATACCCTTTCGACGATATGCGCGGCTTCTCTAACGTTAAAAGGAGTTACAGTATGTATCAAGTCCACCACCACACATGACGGCGAAATGGTGTACATAACACTTTTGGCTATTCCAACGTAATAGGAATTTAATCCCCAATCTGACATGAAAGCGATCATGTTGTTCCTCCTTAAGGACGTTTATTCGTTTTTCAAATTCTTGTACAAAGTGAATATTCTTTCTGATATCTTCAAAAAAGCGTCTACCACTTTTGGATCGAATTGCGAACCCGAATTTTTCTTCAATTCCTCCAATCCCCCCAAATAAGATCGCGGTGGCTTGTACGGTCTTGCACTGACTATGGCATCGAATGAATCGGATACGGTCACTATTCTCGCTTCTATGGGTATCTCTTCTCCCTTTAGGCCTGTTGGATAACCGCTACCATCGTATTTTTCATGGTGATAGAGTGCTATCTTTTTGGCACATTTCAACACATCCAAATCGCTTTCCAATATCTTCGCACCTATCTCGGTGTGTGTTTTCATGATCTCCCATTCTTTTTCATCCAAGCCACCTTTTTTCAACAGAATGGAATCCGGTATTCCTATCTTACCTATGTCGTGCAATGGGGCCGTCAATCTTATCTCTATCACTTTCTGAGGAGGAAGTTCCAATCTTTCAGCCAACATCTCAGACACCTTTCCAACCCTTTGAGTGTGCTCAGATGTGTCGTTGTCCCTGTAAGAAGCTATAACCTGAAGTTTTTTCAAGAGGGTGAGGCCTAAACTCTCACTTTTTTTGAAGGCTCTTACCATCTTTTCGATCTGCGCTATGAAATCCGATACCCTACCTCGTGAATACGGTTTTCCAACCTTGTAAGCCGCGAAAAGTGATGGAAAGAGAATTTTGATCTCCTCTTCCTCAAATGGAAAATTCAAAATTTCGTCCGCTCCTGCATTAAAAATCTCTTCTTTCAACGAATCATCCTTGTACGGTAGCAAACCAAAGATGATGGCCCTTCCATTTCTTTCCCTTATCTTTCTTATGTTTTCCAAATCCGTTTTTTTTCTAACGTCAACGATGGCGATCTCAACCTCACCACTTTTTTTCAGATCGAGGGATGTTATCTTTATTCCCTCATCGTTTAAACTCCTTTGTAATATGCCTTTCAAGAATTCATCTTTAGATTCAAAAAATATCTCCATCTTTCTTCCTTTCTCGTTTTTCCCAATTCCTCAAAAACTTTTTATCTTCTGACGATACTCCAAATACCTGTTTCCAACGAACACTATCGAATCGAATATGTAATCACCACTCGACGGAAATGTGAGTTTTTTCCAGCTTTGTGAACTCACAAGCAATCTCGCACCTCCAGAAGGTATTATAACGTTGTGAGGAGACTTATCGGAAAAGCGATACAGTTCAACTTGACCCTTTTCAACCCTCAAGGTTATGGATTTGATCGTGACGAATTTCTTCCTTAAAGAGGTGTTCAACATCCATAATGAAAAACCCACCGGATCGTTAGACGAAACCACCATCGGTATATCCGAATTCAATTTCAAATCGTCTATGTTCCCAACCTTCGAGGGTTCGATCACGAGGAAGGTGGATGTCGCGTTCAAGTTTTTGTTCCCCGCCACGCGTGCTGTTAACATGTATTCACCTGGAGAACTTATCGGTTGCATCTTGAAAGTGTAAAGTTTTCTACTTTCGGTGGGCGTGAGAAAGATTTCGGAGGGAACGTCGAAGGCTTTTTCGTACAAGATCTTCTTCGTTCGCAAGTTGATCAAAGAAAAATTGACATTTTCCGTTTTCAAATTCAAGGCTTTAGGGGTGTTGTTCTTCACGTACAAGTCAAACATTCCACCTTCATTCACCGTGAAGAAATCTTGACCCGATATCAAAAGCGCTTGAACTTTCGAAAGGTACTTGAATTCTTTGGCCAAATGGACGGCCTTTCCGTTGAAGTTCATCAAAACATCCACTTCGTACGTACCCGCTCCGAGAGAGGAAAGATTCACCTCTTTTTTCAGATCGTAGATGAGCACACTTCTTTTTCCATCTAAAGAAGAGGTTATGGTTTTATCGAAATGAAAGGAGTAGATATCAGGACTCGATTTAGAACTTATCCTAACGTTAAAAGAGTAAATGGAAAATTCTTCCTTTTTATTCGAAATGTTGGTGGCGTACACTTTGAATTCCAAAGGTTCACCGCACAAAAAATCCGTCTTTGAACTTTTTATGTACAGCTGAAAATTGCCAACCGTTTTCAGCGACTGACTCACAACGTTGCGCTGTTTTTGAGTGACGAAGTAAACGAGAACTATGACCACAACCAAAACTATGTTGAAAAAAAGGAGCATTCTTCCCCTTTTTGGCATTTTGGACGGCGTTTTTCTCTTTTCTTCATCGAGTTTCTCCCATTCCTGCGGCGAACGAGAATGGTACTGGTACTTGCTCTCTTTCATTCGTCTCTCACCACGCGCGTGATCTCCTCGTAAGAGGTTATCCCTTTGATTATCTTTTCCACGCCATCTTCAAACATCGTTCTCATTCCGCTGCGTTTGGCTTCTTCCCTCAGTTCCGTATCCGACGCTCCTCTGTACAACAATTCACGTATTCCAGGTGTAACTATCATAACTTCGTTTATGGCCGTTCTTCCCCTGTAGCCACTTTGACAACTCGGACAATTACCTGGGACGTACATTCTGGGCTTGACATCCGGATAAATCCTCTTTGCCACTTTCAAAACTTCTTCGTTAGGTTGCACCTCAATTTTGCATTCGTCACAGAGTTTCCTGACGAGTCTTTGACCGACAACCCCTATAAGTGAAACACCTATCATGTGGGGATCCAAGCCCAAATTGACAAGCCTGGAAATGGCCGACGGAGCGTCGTTTGTGTGAAGGGTGCTGAAAACCAAGTGCCCGGTCATGGAAGCTTCCATGGCCAACTGTGCGGTTTCTCTATCCCTGATCTCACCGACCATTATTATGTTAGGATCTTGACGCAAGATAGCCCTTAAAAATCTCGCGTATGTGAGGCCTATTTCAGCGTTAACCTGACATTGATTCACACCATCTATGTTGTACTCGACGGGGTCTTCAACCGTTATTATGTTCTTCGTCACATCTTTGATCTCGTTTATCGCAGCGACCAAGGTGGTTGATTTTCCACTGCCGGTCGGTCCCGTTAGAAGTATTATTCCGTAAGGATAGTTTATGAGTTCCATGAACCTTTTCGTGTTGTACTCGCTGAAACCCAGATCACCTATCCTCTGTTTTGAAGCCGAGACTTTCAAAATTCTCATGACTATCTTTTCACCGTAAACGGTGGGCATCGTTGAAACCCTAAAATCGTACTGCTCATCTTTGAATCTCATGAAGTACTTTCCATCTTGAGGCAAACGTTTCTCGGATATATCCAATCCGGACATGATCTTGATCCTCGAAACTATGGAAGAATGCGTCTTTACGGGATAGGTGGTGATTTTTTTGAGTATGCCATCTATCCTGTATCTAACGGTAACGAGCGTTCGAGAAGGTTCTATATGTATGTCACTTGCCCCTTGAACTATACCGCCTTCAACTATGGCTTTCACAAGCCTAACGGCGGGGGCTTCTTCGCTTTCTTCTTCCTCTTCCTCCTCTTCTTCCACGATCTCTTCTTGGGACATATCTTCAAAATCCGCAGGAATTCCCGTTTCTATTTGAGAACCGTAAAGGCTTTGGTAGACGGCGTCAAACAGGTCGGTGGGTATTATGGAAACCTTCACGTTCATTCCAGTGATAAATCGTATCTCCCTTACAACTTGAGTGTAATTTATGACGCTATCGGTCGCAATGTAAAGCGTATTTCCGTCTTTCTTGTACGGAATTATCCTGTAAGTGACCGTTAAATTTCGTGGAATAGAAGTGACAACATCGTAAGGAATGTTGGAAGGGAGTTCGTTGAGCTTTGGAAGTCCATATTGAGTGGCAAGAGCATCGGCGATGTCATCCCAAGTTACGAAATTGTTTTCAACGAGAACACGTCCCACCGGCTTGCCTGTTCTTTTTGATACTTCAAGAGCTCTTTCAAGAATTTCAGAAGTTATGTAACCTTTCGAAACCAGTATTTCTCCTATTCTTTTGTAAGCTGCCACAGATGATCCCCTCATTTCTGGTTAACTTCAACACAAAACCCACAAGAAGCCGCTCGTTAAAAGAACCGGTTCTATCTTGTGGGAGGAACCGAAAACAAAAGACTTTCTTTGTTCTAATTTTTCATTTCAAGAATTCGTCAAGTCCAGATCTGTATATAGCCGGAATATCGCTGTCGTTAAAAAGTAACTTATCTGGTTCTTCAAATCCCGTCGCTATAAGCGTGACCCGCATTTCATCTTCCGGAATCGAATCGTCTATTATGAGACCGAATTTCACGTCAGCCTCTTCACTACATCCTTGTCTTATAACGGACGCGGCAACATGCATCTCCTTCATAGTCACATTTTTGGGAGCGGATACGTTCAAGATTATGGCGGAAGCGTTGTTAACGGGTTGTTCCAGAAGTCGCGACTCCATTGCCATCTTGGCGGCCTCTTCAGCCCTATTTTCACCTTTCCCGATTCCTATTCCCAGCATAGCTGGTCCGGCGTCTCTCATTATGGATTCGACGTCTGCGAAGTCGAGGTTTATGTAGCCACGTTTCGTGATCAACTCGGATATACCTTTGACACCTTGATGAAGGGTTTCATCCGCTTTGAGGAAGGCTTCTGGAATGGTGGTGTCCACTGGTAACTCTTCCAGTAATTTGTTGTTTGAAATGCGAATGAGCGTATCCACTTCGTTTCGAAGCTTTTTCAAGCCTTCCATGGCTATCCTCCATCTGTTGTTGCCTTCAAAATAGAATGGAGTTGTAACTATCGCAACCGTCAATATCCCAAGCCTTCTGGCAATGCGAGCGATAACTGGAGTTGCACCGGTTCCGGTACCTCCACCCATGCCAGCAGTTAAGAAGAGAAGGTCGGTATCATCAAGCACCTTTTCGATCTCTTCCACGCTCTCTTCGGCCGCTTTTTCTCCAATTTCTGGGTATCCACCGGCTCCCAATCCTCTTGTGGTTTCAGCTCCAAGTTGGATCGTAACATCGGCCTGACTGGCTTCCAAAACTTGAAGATCTGTATTCGCAGAAACGAAGATAACATCCTTTATGCCAGCTTCTATCATCCTTGTTATGGCGTTGTTGCCGGAGCCACCCACACCCATCACCTTTATGGTGGGTATTCTTTTGACTTTTCTTTCACGTCTACCTTCTTCTTCAATTTCAAAAGGCATCTGCTTACCTCCCTTTTGAAGAGCTCATACCAACTTCTTCAAAAATTCCCATATTTTCTTCAAAATACCATCGTTCACTTCCTCTTCATCACCGGCTGAGGAAGTCGTAACCGCTTTTGCAAAGGAACTCGAGACTTTAAAATTCTTACCCTCAATGAATCCATACCTGTATCTATGTACAAAAGCCCCAAAAAGCAAAGAGTAAACGGGCGAAGAAATGATATCTTCCGCTCCACTTACTATAACGTTGTTCGAAGAAGCGTAAGTTCCAGTTCTACAAGTCATGTTAAAAACGGACGAACCTATCTTTGAAACGCCGGATATAGAGGCTCCCCCGCCGGTTATGACAACTCCAACGGGACTGAAAGTTGGAGCGAATTTGTTGATACTCCTTCTCGAAATGCTCAATATCTCTCTCGCTCTGGCATAGCCGGTTAAAGAAAGTGAGCGTTTTTTTATCTCTTTTTTGGTTTTGTTATCGAAATCGGTTGTTTCAACCATCTCTTTCTCATCGACGTTTTCATAGTCAAGATTTGAGTGATAGAATATGAGGCGCTCCGCTTCCGTATACGAAACCTTGAAAACCTTCGCAACGTCTTTCACGATATTTTCTATTCCAAGAGGTACGAAGTAAAATCCAATTGGAACTCCATTAGCGTAAGCTGTTACCTTAGTCGTACTGTAACCCATGTCTATACAAAGTATTCCTCTATCTTTTTCACTTTCGTTTAACACGCCCTCACCGGCAAGTATACCCGGATGAGATATCAAAATAGACGAAAAATCGTATCCATTCAAAAGCGTCAGAAGTTCTTTTTGAGGCTGTGAATCCACTTTAACGACAAGCATCTCTCCACTCAATTTGGAAGTCATCATCGAAACGGGATTCACGACGATCCTCCCATCATCCAGTTTATATCTCACAGGAATAACATCCACGACGTTTTCTTCTTTCATCAAGGAAGAAAATATTTCACGAATGTGCCCATCTTTTACGATCTCTTTTGCAGAAAAGTCTTTTTCCACTCTTCGACGTTCCATGGAAAAAACATCCGAAGAAATGGTTATTATCAGATCACCAAAAGCGCTTTTCTTTGTAAGTTGAGATTGCAATTCCCCCAACGCTTCCCCTATACTCGCTCTCAATCCAACCGCATCTATTATTCCTTCAGAGGAAAAACCATTTGATTTCACCGTGGAATATGCCAACATCTTGTAGCCATCGCTCACTCTTTCTCCCAACGCGGCCTTTACGCTGTAAGTTCCAATGTCCAAAACTGTTACAAATTCTTCTGTTCTTGCCATTCATTTGGCTGACCTTCGCCAGCTCCACACCTCCTTGCTTTGGGGTGTAAACACCTTTCACACCCTTGTTTTGAAAAAAGAAGTGAAAGGTAATTCATTTCTATTTCTTGAAATTTCTTCCATGTTGAATTATTATACAACACCATTCTAAAAAAAAAGAAATCAAAGAGCAAAACGCCTTTCAAATTCCTTGACTATGATCTCGAATATCTTCTCCTCATCCAGCCTTCCATCTATGGAAACGAACCTTTTCGTTTTTTTCAAAGAATCATATCCTTTTATGACTTTTTCCATAAAGCTCCATCCCTCAGATTCCAATCGGTCTTTTTTTTCCTTCGTTCTCCTTTCAAAAGTGATCTTATCTATTTCGAGGTAAAATGTCAAATCCGGATAGATCATATCCGTCGCAAATTCATTCACAAGGGTCACAATTCTTTTTCCCAAGCCTCTTGCGAAACCTTGATAAGCCACGGAAGAATCCACGTACCTATCGAGTATCACGTATTCACCGTTAAGAAGCCGTGGTTTTACCTTTTCCTCTATCAGTTGAGCCCTTGAAGCGGCGTAAAGCAAAAATTCCGTTTTTGGATGCATTTTAACATTTGACTCATCCAAAAGCACCTTTCTTATCTGTTCACCTATCTCGGTACCTCCAGGTTCTCTGAAAACGGAATACTTTAGACCTCTACTCTTCAAATATTCACTTAACCTTTCTATTTGAGTTGTTTTTCCACATCCATCTATTCCTTCGAACGTTATAAGCGGCATACGGTACCTCCATCACTCGTGAGTTTGATCTTTTTCATAAAAGCTTGCAAATCTCGGAAAGAAGCTCACAACGATACTTCCTATGGGGCCGTTTCGTTGTTTGCCGATTATTATTTCAGCATCTTTTGGAGCGTTGTAATCGAATTGCTCTTCTTCTTCATCGTCTTTTCGCTTTTTCCTAAAATAATCTTCTCTATGAATGAACATAACGACATCTGCGTCCTGCTCAATAGCTCCGGATTCTCTCAGATCGCTGAGTCGAGGGCGTTTTTCGTCTCTTTGTTCAACGGCTCTCGAAAGTTGAGAAAGGGCCACAACGCAAACGTCAAGTTCTCGTGAGAGAAGTTTTAGAGATCTTGAGATTTCAGATATCTCTTGTTGTCTGTTTTCATGTCTCGTTCTCGTATGCATGAGTTGCAGATAGTCCACGAACATCACGTCCATGCCATATTCCTTTTTTATCTTTCTTGCCTTGGTTCTTAGCTTCATTATATCCAAGCTTGGATCATCGTCAATGACCATACGAGCATTCTTCAAACGAGCAGCTGCATCGGTCAACCTTCTCCAATCATCGGGGCTTATCGAACCGGAACGTATGTTTTTAAGGTCGACAAATCCTTCCGCACACAACATCCTCTGAGCCAACTGTTCGGCTGACATTTCCAAACTGAAAAACGTTACGTCATGTTCGTAACGAAGGGAAATGTTTCTGGCAAGTGTGAGTGCAAGAGAAGTCTTACCGAGGGAAGGTCTTGCCGCAAGAATAACCAGATCTGATTTATGAAGTCCGGCCGTCATACTGTCCAACTCTCTGAAACCGGTTGGTATCCCGGAAACGTAGATGCCTCCTTCAGGAGATTCCCTTTCTATTTTGAGTTTTTCTATGTTTTCAAACGAAGAATTTATAACCTTTTCCAACGGCATGTACGTTTTCGTGGTTCTATCCTCGGCGAGTTTGAATATCATCCTTTCCGCCTCATCCACAATTTCGTCTACCTCTCTCTGTTCGTACGAGAGATTTGCGATCTTAGATGCGGTGCTTATCAGCTGGCGAAGAACCGACTTTTCTTTCACCACATTCGCGTAGTATTCCACATTTGAAACTATAGGCACGGCGTCGGCAAGGTGCATCACACCGATTTCTCCACCAACCACATCGAGTTGTTTTGAAACTTTAAGTTCTTCTATAACGGAGAGAACATCTATCGGTTTGGAATCTTGAAATAATTTTTCCATCGCTTTGAAGACCAACTTGGTGGGTGTGAAATAAAAGTCAGAAGATGTCAAGATCTCGAAGACGGAATCCGCGACTTCCGGATCCAAAAAAATGGCTCCTATAACGGCTTCTTCCGCTTCTCTACTTTGAGGTAAGATCTTATGTTCTTCCATCTTTTCACCTCTTAGAAGAAAGAAAAACCGAATTTTCCGTTTACCGGATCAACGGAAATGTACTTTTCTGGGAAAGCCGTTATGTAAAGTGTAAGGGAAAAATCGGATATTTTAAAGCCGTTTGAAGGAGAGATTTTTACACTTCCCCTTAATCCCAAGCAATCCAAACTTTTAAGAAAATTCAAACTCAAACTTTGCAATTGTCCGTTGGAGAAATTTCCCTTTGAAGATAGAGATATTCCCAAATCCTTCACGTTCGCTGACGTTTCGAAATTCAAATTATCCACGGAAAAATTATCGCTTCTTATCACGAAAGTGGAAGACCATTTGAAGTTTGAAAAAAATAGAAATTCTCCCATCGACGCACCTAATTTGCTTGAAATATCGGAGAGTTTACCCGCTCCGTAATCGTAGAGCGTTTCAGCATGATACGAAATACCCTTCCACTTTGAATCAAGAACGAATTTCGTGTTTATGGGCTGAAATGAAGGTTTTATTATCGTCGTCGTTTTCAAAGCGTTGGAGATATCAAAGAGTTTGAATTTTGAAGAGGTTGTCAAGGCGATGTTTGACCAGGGATTGGAAAGGTTGTTGAAATCGTATGAGAACTTTCCAAAAGCGCTCAAAGGTATGAATGGAAAAGTGTAAGACAAAGAAAATGTCAAATTGTTTTCAAAGTTGTGAGTGTCGAATTTAGAAACGTTCTTTCCACCAACTCCCACCAAAGTGTGTACCACAGAAGTTTTCACTCCTAAGAGATTTCTCGAAAGAGATGTCTTCATAATGACCGCGAATCGATCGGAAAGTTCCGCGTTGTTGCTGTCTTTTTCAAAGCCCGTCTTCGCACTGTAGGAAAAATTCAAAGCGCTTCCCAAAAAATCGTATGAAAATGGTTCAAACGCGTAGTTTGCATCCATGAAAAGTGAATAAGTCAGAGGTGTCTTTGACTTGATCGAGAGACTTCCAGCATATTTACCGTTCACCGATTTTAACGTCATAAACTTAAAAGGAAAGGAAAAAGTGCCATTCAACGAATTGGAAATCGAAAAATCTTTGGTCGGAAGATAAAAAACACCATCTCCAACCAATTTGCCGTTTGCGTTGAACTTTCCAAAAGAGCTTTTCAGATCTTTTATCGAGTAAGGGAACTCGTATTTTTGACTCCGTCCGTTGACGAACTGAAGTGCTTTCAAAGATAAAGCCCCACCACCTAAAGGTCCATTCAAAGAAAAGGACGTGTTTTGCGTGTTGGCTTTGACGTCAGATTGGTAAGAAAGCGCGCTCTTGTATTTTGAAAAATTCATCGAAGCACCAAATTTGACATTTTCATTCGAGATAACACCATCTTGGACCGTTTTGGAATATGAAAAATAAAGAGGGATGCTCGCCAATTTTGCGTTAACGTCAAAGCCTTGGGAAGAAGGACCTTTTTCATAAGTGGAAAAATAAGCGTCTCCACTTAAATTTTTGGAAGGAGAAAAGTTGAATTTAACCGCCGTGTACCATCCCTGTGTGGAAGAATGGTTGAAAGAAACTTCCATCGGTTGTTTTCCACCACTCAACGAGTAGTAATACTGAGGAAGATAGAGAATTGGCAATCCGAAGAGGTAAAGTACAACGTTATCGGCTACCAAATGATCTTGAGGTACCAGATAGATGCTTTCGGCTTGAATTTTGTAATGAGGTGGATCGAATTTACAGGTGGTTATGTAGCCGGGACTTATCACACTCGTTCCGCTTTGCGTATCGTACACGGAGGTTTTTCCATGAAAGTAGACGTTTTGTTCTTTTCCCTTGGCGTTTTTAATCCTCTCAACACCGCGAAGATCGTACATTATAGCGGTATCTTTTTGCAGTTCGACCCGTAGTGAAGAAGCTGAGATCTTCCTTTTTCCTTGAATGAGAACGACGTTTCCCTCAAATAACGCCAAAGTGGCAGCACCCGATTTATCGAAGAATATCTTCAAAGATGACGCACTGACCGTGTAATTGGCGGATTTAACTTCCACTCCCTTGGTGTAGACTATCTGGGTGGCAGAAATGACATCTAATTGACCGGCCATTATCTTGAAAAGCTGATCTCCAAAGGTCCTTCCACCCACACTGAATATGAAAAGCACCAAGAGAACGGGCATTATCTTCACGAAAAATTCTTTTATCTTGAACATCAAACGACTGTCCAAAAGTAAGAAAAAAGCTGCTCCCAAAGCGGCGAATATCAAATCCGGGGCCCAAGAAGCTATCACCGGTGACAGCAGACCGTTCTTTCCCATAGCGCTCAGCCACGCTCCGGAACCTTGATAGAGTACCACCAAGATGAACGTGATTATAACGCCCCAAGATTTGCTCTTTATACCAAAAAATAGGGAAAATGGCACTCCTAAAAATGCGATTATCAACGCCCCTATGGCGTTGGCAAACCTCGTGTTGAGCTCCACTATGTAAATTCTCGGATCAAGACCAAGCCTTTTGAAAAGTTTTATACGATTCAAAAGTTCTCTTGAACTCATCGATTTGGCCGTTTTCTGAGAACGTATGAATCTCACGATGTCTTCTGTTATGTTCAAATTCATCGTTTTGAAATTCATGTCAAAGTTCATAAGACCGTTTTTCAACGTGTAAATTCTTCCATCCTTCAATACCCATTTTCCTTTTTGAAAATAGGCATTTTTCGCGTACGTAACCGTGAAATCATCACCATTGACTTTGTATATCAAAACATCTTCGAATTTCTCCGTGTTGGGATCGAATTTTTCCACGTAAAAATAACTGTCTCCAGCTTTGAAAAAGGTGTTGGTTTTCACCTGTGGAATTCCAGAACGCCAAACGGCTTTTTGCAGATATTCGGAAGCCTTTGAATTGTAATTCGGTACCACAAAATCTTGGATGAGGTAGGTTCCGACACTGAGTACCAATCCCATCAAAAGAAAAGGTATGACGATCTTCTTCAAGTTGATGCCGTGAACCTGAAATGCCATCAATTCTCTGCGGGTTGAAAAATTCGAGATTTCCCAAAATATGGCCAACAGCACTCCCACAGGTATTCCCATCACTATGAACTCCGGTAAATTGTAGTAAACTAGGATCAACAAACTCCAAAAACCAACGTGGTTTTGCACTATAACGTCGGAAAGCTGATATAAAAGTTCAACGCTGACAAATATTATAAAACCAACTAATCCGACGAAAAAGGGCAGAACGAATTCTTTGGACACGTATTTGCAAAGGGTTTTCAAAAAATGCACCTCCAGCTTCAAGCGGGTTTCGGAATAACCTTCAAACAAAGATCTGCGATATCTTCTATATGCTTGGATATGAAGATTAGACTCAAAGCTCTGTTGACGTTTTTAGGTGATTCCATCATGTACAATCTCAATTCATCTTCTATAGATATGTCAAGTTCATCCACGTACTCTTCCATTTTCAACAGTTCTTCTACGACGGACGAATTGTTTTCATCCTTGTAAATTTCCAAACTCATTCTTATCATCTTTTCGGCGGTGGAAGCCATTTTTGGCAAATCTATCAACGGTTTCAAGGCAGGTTCCTTTAGAAGTTTTAAAGTTTCCACGGCTATTTGAACGGATTTATCTCCTATCATTTCCAATGCGTTTTCCAAGATAAATCCATTCACACTTTCAACGAGTTGTTTGCCCACCGGCGCGTATTCACCTATCATGAAAATGGTCTTCTCGTTCAGTTCGTCTCTCATCTTATCCGCCAACTTGTCATCTTCTATGACTTCTCTTGCCATGCCGGCATTTCTATCCACCAACGCGTAGACAGATCTATCAAACATGTCTTCCACAAAGCGACCGAATTTCATAACCGATTCTCTGTAAGATTTGATCAAATCTTTTGGAATCACTCTACCACCTCAAAAAATATTATATCATTCAAAAATATTTTTACATCAAAAGAGTATAATACATATGAATACAAAAAAGAAGGTGATAGCATGAAGGGTTTTACTCTTATCGAACTTCTTATAGTGATGGCGGTGATAGCTGCACTACTCGGTGCAGTCACACCGGTGGGAATAAATGCGATAAGGCATGCGCGTGCTACCACTGTGGCTTTAGATCTTTCAGAAATAGCAAAGGCGGCCATGAGCAATTTTTATATTGATCACAATTCAACCATAACCATAAATAGCATAAAAAATTATTTCCCATCCACTTTGTACAAAGAGTTAGAAAAATTCAAAATCAAAATCTCAGATAATTCAAGTACAGTCAATCTTTACGTTTGGTACACAGGAAATGATGTAAATGCTTCAGATGTTCAAAAAGTTCTTTCAAGTGTTAATGCCACAAATAACAATAAACCAATGCTTTCTTTAAAACTGGGAAAATACTGGTGAACTTCAAAAGCAAACGGCCGCGTGAAGTGGCCGTTTACCAAATCGTTCTCCTATCGCTCATCTTGTAACGTGAACGAGCATGGCTTTTATGGAATGAAGCCTGTTTTCCGCCTCTTGGAAGATCACACTTTGCGGGCCATGTCCAACTTCTTCGGTAACTTCGTCTCCATAATGAGCGGGCAAACAGTGCATGAAAATGGCCGTGGATTTGGCAAATGACATCAACTTCGCATTCACTTGATAGGAAGCGAATATCTTTTTCCTCTCTTCCGCTTCATCCTCTTGACCCATAGATGCCCACACATCGGTGTAAACGACATCGGCGTTATCGGCCGCTTCGTTGGGATCGTTGATGGCTTCAACTTTTGCACCCGTTTCTTTCGAGATCTCGGCACATCTGTTCAAGATCTTTGAAGATGGTTCATATCCTTTCGGAGAAGCCACAACCACATGCATTCCCAATTTTGCACCTGCCAGCATCAAAGAATGGGCTACGTTGTTGCCGTCTCCTATAAAGGCGAGTTTCAAGCCGTGAAAACCACCGAATTTTTCCTTTATGGTTAACATGTCACCCACGATTTGAGTTGGATGTTCAAAATCGGACAAGGCGTTTATAACCGGTACTTTCGAATATTTCGCCAGATCTTCAACCGTTTTATGGGCAAACACCCTCGCCATCACAACGTCCACCATACTGGAAAGTACTCGCGCGATGTCTTCTGTCGTTTCCCTTTTTCCAAGCTTTATATCGTTGGGCCCTAAATATATGGCGTGGCCTCCCAATTGTGTCATCGCCGTTTCAAATGCGACTCTCGTTCTCAAGGAAGGTTTTTCAAATATCATTCCCAACGTCTTAGCGTGTAGAACCTCATGGCTTTGACCAACATACAACTCATCTTTAAGCCTCATCGCAGTGTCTATCAATTGAAGGAGTTCTTCTCTGCTTAGATCGTCTATGCTGACTATATTCCTTCCCTTTAAATCTATCATCGTGCTTCCCCCTTTCAAAAGCTTGAAATCATTCAATTCAAACTTTCCACTATCTTTTTCGTGTCTCTAGCTATAACCAACTCCTCGTTCGTTGGAACAACTATGACTTTCACTTTTGAATCTTCACTCGAGATGATCTCTTCTTTGCCACGCATGTCGTTCTTTTGCTCATCAACATGCACACCAAGGAATTCAAGGTAAGAACAAACATCTTTTCGAGTGTAAGGAGAGTTCTCTCCAACCCCACCAGTGAACACTATCGCATCCACACCGTTCATCGCCGCTGCGTACGCACCAACGTATTTCGCAATGCGATAATCGTATATGTCCAAAGCGATCTTCGCCAATTCGTTTGTTCCTTCAAGCGCAGCGTCTTCTATATCTCTCATGTCACTGCTAAAACCGTTTGTGAGACCATAAACTCCGCTTTGTTTGTTGAGAATGTCATTCACCTGTTGAAAAGTTAGCTTT
The DNA here is from genome assembly GCA_964503355.1 of uncultured Mesoaciditoga sp. Classification (GTDB taxonomy): domain Bacteria; phylum Thermotogota; class Thermotogae; order Mesoaciditogales; family Mesoaciditogaceae; genus Mesoaciditoga. The sequence goes on along the minus strand of CAZCZS010000016.1, from coordinate 9,822 downwards.
TCTTTATCTTGAATGAAGGTAACTATGGCCGGATCTAAATCTCCAGATCTGGTACCCATCACAAGCCCTTCAAGCGGAGTGAATCCCATCGAGGTGTCGATACTTTTACCGTATTTCACGGCGGTAATGGATGCTCCATTTCCTATGTGGCAGGTTATTATCTTCAAATTCTCGACGGGCTCTCTCAAAATTTCGGCTGCCCTTCTTGAAACGTAGAAATGAGAGGTTCCGTGAAAACCGTATCTTCTTATCTTGTATTTTTTGTAATACTTCATCGGAATGGCATAAAGATAGGCTTTTTCCGGTAACGTCTGATGAAAAGCCGTATCGAAAACGCCTACTTGAGGAACATTGGGAAGAAGTTCCTGGGCCGCAACGATACCCATTATATTCGGTGGATTGTGAAGAGGTGCGAGCTCGACGTTATCTTCCAACGCTTTCATAACCTTTTCATCTATGAGAACCGAACCCGAAAATGTTTCCCCTCCATGCACAACTCTATGTCCCACGGCATCTATTTCATCCATTGAAGCGATCACGCCTTTTTCTGGATCAGTTAGGGTGTTTAGAACTATTTCCAACGCGACCTTGTGATCTTTAACTGGGGTTTCAACGGTGTATTTTTTTGAATTAACTTTATGAATGAGCCTGGAACCATCGAGTTTTATCCTTTCGACTATTCCACTACACAAAACGGATTCACCATTCATGTCGAAGAGCTGATACTTGAGAGAAGAGCTTCCAGAGTTTATGACGAGTACTTTCAAAATCTCCACCTCCAACGTTATTAAGCTTTATCAGGCTTTTCCAACAGAACCCAAAACTTCCATTCTTTCCATGACCACTTCTTTTATGGCTGCCATAGCCGGCTTGAAAAGTTTTCGAGGATCTATCTGAGATTTATCATCGTGTAAAACCTTTCGGAGTTCGGCCACAAATGCCACCCTTAAATCTGTATCGGTGTTAACCTTGTTGATTCCGTATTTTACGGCTTCCTTCAACACCTCGTAAGGTACTCCTTTTGCTCCTTGAATGTCCGCCCCGTATTCGTTCGCCAAATCAACGTATCTTTTGAGAACGGTAGAAGCGCCATGAAGAACGAGCGGTAAGTTGGTTAGCTCTTTAACCTTTTTCAACCTCTCAAAATCCAACTTCGCTTCGCCTTTGAACTTGAAAGCGCCGTGACTCGTTCCTATGGCCGGTGCCAAAAAATCAACACCAGTGCGCTCGACAAAATCTTTCGCTTCGTTTGGATCCACAAGTGTCGCATCTCTTTCCGAAACGGAAACGTTATCTTCGATGCCAACGAGCCTGCCGAGTTCGGCTTCAACCGATATCCCCGCCGCGTGTGCCACTTTCACAATCTCAGCGGTAAGGTTGAGATTCTCCTCGTAAGGCTTCGCGGAAGCATCTATCATGACAGAAGAATAACCCGCCTGAATTGCGGCAACCACGTGATCCATGTCATGGCCATGATCCAAATGAAGGGCAACCGGTACCGGCGCATCTTCGGCGAATTCTTTTACCATTTCCGCCAAGATCCTCGCTCCCCTTTTGAAATCACCGTTCCCAGCGTAGGACATGGCACCTTCACTCGTTTCAATTATGACAGGCGATTTCTTCTCCACAGCGGCATCTATTATCGCCTGCAAAAACTCCAAATCGTTGATGTTGAATGCACCCACACCGTAATAACCTTCATTTGCCTTATCCAATATCTCTTTCGTGTTCTTCACATACATGTCAAATCCTCCTTTCACTCGAACAAAAGTATATCATAACGTCAAACAAACTCACTTAATTGAAATCTTTTAAAGATCCGAAAAATCAACGTATTGAAAAGAAAAATTAATGGAATGAATTTTTCCTTTTCTTTTTTTCAACGTCGAGCTCATCAACAAAGACAAAAAAACATCCTCGTGCCGAGGATGTTTTCAAAAATTGAGATCCACATTGGGCGCGCTCTTAGCCTCTTGTGGAACTTCAAAAAGGGGCATTTCCTCAAAATGAAAAGCGTTCGCCACTAAGTTAGATGGAAATACCATCAATTTGGTGTTGTAACGCGTAACAACGTCGTTGTAAAACTGACGAGCGTACGCTATTTTGTTTTCGGTATCCGTCAACTGTTGCATGAGAGATGCAACGTTTTGATTGGCTTTCAATTCTGGGTACCTTTCAAAAACCGCGATGAGTCTTCCCAAAGCACCAGACAATTGATTTTCAGCATCCATTTTATCCTTCAAATTCCCAGATGAAAGCGCTTTCGACCTGGCATCTATAACCTTTTGAAGCGTTTCTTGTTCGAATTTCATGTATCCTTTTACCGAATTCACAAGATTGGGAATCAAATCATGCCTTCTGTTCAACTGAACATCTATTTGAGCCCACGCGTTTTGTCCTCTTTTTTTGAGGGTTACCAACGAATTGTAAATAGCGACAAACCAAATTACCAAAACGACGATCAACACGCTTATTCCAATTGCAAAGATCCAACCCACAGTTTTTCCTCCTCTCAAAGGGAGTGCTCACGTGGAATCATTATAACATCATAGTCTTTCATCTGTTCAAGTTCCCATCTTCAACGTATAGAGCTCAACACTTCCTCCGCTTCGCGCTTCTTTTCCTCTATTGGAATTCTTTTGATCATCAACGCCGCCACGATCGCAATCAAAGAAGCTATCATCGAAATGAAAAAAGCGTTTGTAATGGCGGTGGCCAACCATTTTGACATGTTAGCAAAAACCCCTATCAATATGGCATGAACGCTGGTTGGGCTTTTCTGAAGTATAACGTTTTTGTTCATCAAAAATTGTGGTGATTTCATCATATGAAGAAACTCTTTTGGAAGAACGAAATTCAAGATCTTCGGCAATTGATTCAGTTTCTCGGCAAAGGTGTTGTTCACAACCGTTCCCAAAACGGCCGTTCCCACCGTTCCACCAACACTTCGGAAGAATTGAACGGATGAAAGGGCCAATCCGGTGTACTTCTTTTCCACAGCACTCTGCATAACGACCATCAACATTCCCATTGGAAGTCCCACTCCCAATCCAACGATCACCATCGCCAGAGAAATGGTCGAACTTGAAGAGTTAACCGTGAATTTAGACATCATGTACAATCCATAGGTCATGACGATCGTTCCAAGAACGAAAGAAAGTTTGTACTTACCGGTCTTGGATATGTAAAAACCTCCAGCTATACTCGTGATAACCGCACCAAGCATCATGGGCATGAGAATGAGTCCGGAATTCGTTGCCGTTTTTCCCTGAACCGCTTGAACGAACAACGGAAGATAAACCGCAGATGCGAAAAGAGAAAATCCAACGATGAAATTCAAAGTGTTTCCAACCGTGAAGACTTGATTTTTGAAGAGAGAAAGTTCGAGAATGGGTTCTTTCGCCTTTCTTTCCGTGAAATAAAAGAAAACGAATATGATGGCGGAAATCAAAAACAATCCCCAAACCTTTGGTTCGTTCCAGGTATGGTCCTGAGAGGCGAAAGAAAAGCCCAAAAGTAAGGTCAAAAGCATTCCACCAAGCAAAGTTGCGCCAAGGTAGTCTACCTTTTCTCCAATCGCATTCCTTCCCAACTCTTTTGGAATCAAAAAGTATGCCATTATAAAAGCTGGAATACCTATGGGCATGTTAACGTAGAAAACCCAATGCCAACTGAGCTTGTCCGTGAGATATCCTCCTATCAAAGGTCCAACAATACTCGAAATGCCGAAGACAGCTCCCAGCAAACCTTGAAATTTTCCCCTTTCTCGAGCCGTGAAAACGTCTCCTATTATTGCCGGTCCTATTGCCATGGTCATTGAAGCCCCAAAGCCTTGAACAGCTCTCGAAATTATCAACCAATAGATATTTTGGGAAAGTCCTGCACTCCACGAAGCGCCCATGAATATGAGTATTCCCGCCATGTAAAAGTACTTTCTTCCAAACATATCGGATAATTTTCCGAATATCGGAACGAAAATGGTAGATGTGAGCATGTAAACCGTGAAAACCCACGAATAGAGGTCCATTCCTCCAAGATCGTTTATCACCCTTGGCATGGCAGTTCCAACAACGGTTTGATCTAAGGAGGACATGAAGATGGATGTCAAAACGGTTAAAAGTGCTCCAATGGCTATCTTTTTGCTCACGTTTGGCATTTTTTTATCTCCTTTCTTTCAGCATTTCCGAAATTCTTTCGATGAATTCAAAAGCTTCGAACAGTTTTTGTTTCTCTTCTTCGCTTAAAAAATCCAGTTTTTTGTCCACGTGCATCTTCACGCTTTTCATTATCTCATCGGCCTTTCTTTTCCCCATTTCGGTAAGTTTGACCTTTACCACCCTTCTGTCTTCGTTAGAACGCGTTCTTTCAACGTAACCCTTTTTCACCAACACATCAACGGATTCACTTAACGTGCTTTTCTTCAATCCCGCGTGAGACTCGAGTTGTGACATTTTGATACCATCGTCTCTTGCACGATATCTTAAAACTGTCAATATGAAAAGCATGGCCTTTGAAAATCCGAATTTCGTGTAATCGAAGTCCTGAAAAAGATACTTAAAGAACTTAGGATAAGAGCTAAACATCACCGTCAATCTGTCTTTTTCTTGACTCAAAACGCTCGCCTCCTTTGCAGTAGTTTATTAACGATTAATTCTATTTCGAACAATTTATTTTAGAACTATTCTTTTAAGAGTCAATTACACTCCTCAAAACTTTTCGTAAAGCACTCAAATACATGAAAAAACGACTCCGCTTCACACGGAGTCGTTTTTGCCTTTCATGATCACATCACGTTTTCAAATGGTGGTTGAAAAATTCTCTACCTTTTTCTTTCCATCAAGGGTTTTAGATATCTCTTCCAAACTTTTTCCCTTGGATTCAGGTAAAATAAGAGTTGTAATCACACCTGCAAAGGCAAAAAACGAGACGAGAATGAACGTCCCCCTTATTCCCAAACTTTGGTTGATGATCGGAAAGAGCAAGACGCCTAAAAATGCCCCAACTTTGGCTATGCCGGCAGAAAATCCATGACCAGTTGTTCTGTATTCGGTTGGAAAAAGTTCAGAGGGAATTACGAAAGTGGTGGTGTTGGGACCGAATTCGGTGAAAAAATAACTTATTCCGTAAAGCATTAAAAACAACATGAAATTCTCTTTAACCTGTGGGAAAAGACCGATAATCAAAAAGGTTAATCCCATGATCAAGAATCCCAAAAGCTGTATGGTTTTTCTTCCCAATTTATCCATGAAAAGAATGGAAAAGATGTAGCCAGGCAGCGCGAAAATGGTGAAGATCAAGAAACTGCTCCATATTTTTGAGATCAACGTCATGTGGGGAGATATGGAGTTCATTATGAAAGACGTTGAAATCGTGTTTCCATAATAGGCGTAATCCAACAGGAACCAACTTCCAGCTGTTCCTAAAAGCGTAAGCATGTAGGTTCTATTCGTGAGAAAATCTTTGAGAGATGCCCTTTTGTTTGGGATCGTGGCAACCGGCTTGTCTTCTATGCGAATGCCCCTAAAGTCTTCAACGGCTTTGACGGCCTTATCCACATCTCCTAGAACCTGAGCCGTGTAACGCGGAGATTCAGGTATCTTTCTTCTAAGATATATCACCATCATGGACGGTATCGCTCCCAAGGCCAACATGATACGCCAAGACAAGTCTGAAGGAAGAGAAACGGATATCAAGAGCAACGCCACCAACGGCCCTACTATAAGACCAAGCGCTTGCATTGAAAAGACCAGTCCAACGAGCTTCCCCCTATCTTTTTTATTTGAGTACTCGCTCATTATCACGGCACTTACCGGATAATCTCCTCCTATTCCAACGCCGAGTAAAAATCTGGAAAAAACCATCCACGCGAAATTCGGTGAAACGGCGGAAAGCAAAGCGCCAATTGTCATGATGATCGCTTCAACACCGTACACCTTTTTTCTTCCGAATTTATCCGCTATCCTTCCAAATATGAAAGAGCCCAAGAAAGCCGATACCAACGAGGTACTTCCTATTATTCCAACTTGAGAAGGAGTCAATTTCCACAACGGAGCGAGTATTGAAAGCGCAATCCCTATTATGAAAAGATCGTATGCATCGGTGAAAAAACCCATTCCCGATACGAACATCGCCTTAAAATGATACTTATCCAACTTGGATTCATCCAAATACTTTTCCAAATTCTCCATATTTTCGCCTCCCACCGGAATATGCGCTAAAAAAATTCTCCAAGTTTTACCAATTTTTCCTGAACTTTATCTCAGTATTTCATAGTGGTAAAAAAAGTGAAAGATAACCCCGGTGTGAGTCACCTTTACAAGCCAATGAATTTTAGCCATACATCGCTTTTCAGTGGGATCTTTGTTTTCAACGTCATTGCTAAAGGACCGAGATCTCGGATCATGTGAAGATATCGCAAACGTATGGTGTATAATTAATTCGTTAACCGAACAAAAAGGAGGTGGAGAGTTGAAAGTAGTTTTCACAAATCGCTTGACAAAAGAGTGGTTCGAAAGAATTGAAAAATTGAGAAAAGAGTTTCCCAACGTCGAATTCATAACGTTTAGAGAAGTGGAACACCCTCGAACGATTCTACGAGAAGCTCAAGCGGTGGTAGGAGGACATTTTAAAACCGAAGAAATAGAAAACGCGGAGCATTTGAAAATCATATTCGTTCCCTGGACCGGCGTGAACATGCTCGACTGGGAAGTCATAAGAAAAAGAGGAATAACCGTTACCAACACGCACTCAAACTCCAAAGTTGTTGCCGAAAGAGCGGTAGCTTTGGCTTTAGCCCTTATGGGCAGAGTGGTGGAATACCACAACGATCTGCAAAAGGGAATATGGCACGGCTTTCCCGTTGGTTTGCCAGATAACGATTACTGGATATCCATTCAAGGGAAAAATTGTACGATAGTGGGCTTTGGAAATATCGGAAAACATATAGCCAAAATGATGAAAGCATTTGAATGTCATATCATCGCCTTCAAAAAACATCCAATAGATGCGATGCCAAAATACGCGGACGAAGTGACTTACGATCTTGAAACGGCCATTTCGAAAGGAGATATCGTATTCGTAGCCTTACCACTCACCGCAGAGACAAAAGGTCTCTTCGACAAGAAACGCTTTTCTCACATGAAGGGAAAATTCATCGTAAACGTAAGCAGGGGAGAAATACTCGAAGAAAAATCGTTGTACGAGTCTTTGAAAAACGGGATACTCGCCGGTGCGGCGATAGATACATGGTACCGATATCCTGATGAAACTTCAAACGTTTCGTTGCCAAGCAAGTATCCAATTCACACGCTTAAGAACGTCGTGCTTTCTCCGCATATCGCTGGCGTGACAAGGGAAAACATGACGGCTATGATCGACGACACCGTAAAAACGATCGAAAGTTATCTGAAAAATGGAGAAATCAGAAATAGAGTTGATCCAACGTTAACGTATTGAATTGAAGGGATGTGAAAAATATGAAAACGTTGTTTAAAAATGGGAACGTAATTCCCATATCTTCAAAACCGTTTGTCGGCGATGTGCTAATAGAGGATGGGAAGATAAAAGAAGTAGGAAAGATAACAAACGAAGACGCAGAAATCGTGGACCTAAACGGAAAATACCTTTTACCGGGATTTATAGACGCGCATTCACACATAGGACTCTATGAAGAAGGTGTGGGAATGGTGTACGCATCGGATGGAAATGAAATGACGGATCCACTCACACCAAACGTGAGAGCGTGGGACGCATTCAATCCCGCAGACCCGGCGATAAAAAGGGCCTTAAAGGGAGGAGTCACAACGGTTATGATACTCCCCGGCAGCGCCAACGTGGTGGGTGGCCAAGGTGCAATAGTGAAATTGAACCCCACGAATGTGGACAAGATGCTTGTAAAAGCCCCGGCTGGCATGAAAATGGCATTCGGAGAAAATCCGAAGATGGTTTACAAAGATCAGAAAAAAACGCCATCTACACGTTTGGGAGTAGCGGCCACGGCGCGCGATTTCTTCATGAAAGTGCAAGATTACATGGTGGAAAAAGAGATGGCTGAAAAAGAAGGCAAACCTTTCACGAAGAGAAATTCAAAATACGAAATAGGAGAAATGGTTTTAAAGGGAAAGATTCCAGCCAGGATTCACGCTCATCGTGCCGATGACATCTTAACGGCCATTCGTATCGCGGAAGAATTTCACTTCAAATTCGTCATAGAGCACGCCACAGAAGGATACAAGATAGTCGATGTGCTGAAAGAAAAAAAGGTGCCCGTTGTCGCCGGACCCTTGCTGACGTTCAGAACAAAATACGAACTCAAAGATATGACCATGGAAGCGCTGAAAATATTGAACGAAAACGGTGTGTTGGCCGCTTTGATGTGCGATCACCCGGTCATCCCATTGGAATATGCATCAATTCAAGCCGCCACCGCTTTGAGGTATGGTTCGAAAGAAGAAGATCTTTTAAAAATGCTAACCGTCAATCCCGCAACGATACTTGGAATGGAAAAAAGAATAGGAACCATAGAAAAGGGAAAAGATGCCGATTTGGTGATATGGGACGGACATCCCTTCGATGCGCGTTCAACGGTGGAATCCGTGTACGTAGATGGTAAAAAAATTTCACTATGAGCGTTTGAATTGATCCCTGTTTTTGAATTCAACGCCATCGAAAGATGGCGTTGAATTCATCAAAAGTCAATTCTATAGGCTCAATAAACCACAAAAAAAGCCGGCTTCGAAATGGTGGAAAGGCCATTGCTTGTCACCGTTACAATCGTCCACAAATACACATCTTCATTCAGAACACCTATATCGTACGTGGTGGATTTTAAAGATGATATTCTTGTCGAATCGCCATTTGAATCAAAAAGAATCAAATCGTAAGTCACATTCGTTTCCGTGCTGTTCCATGTGAGAACAACGTCTCCTGAAACTTGAGTGTTGTTCGGTGAAAGTGCACGAGCCGGCGCAGGACCTATTTCATACTTTCCCACATCCGTTTTAACTAAATCTACGCTCATCAGTGGTAATTTTTGTGAGTTCATGTTTATATACGAATCGAATTTCACTAAACCTATGTTTTTCTCGAAATAGTAAGAGAATTGAACGGAAGCACCGTTGAATTCATCATAATTAGCGGAAAAAAACAGATCAACTTTTAAAACGTTTGAATACGTGTGATTTTCAACTTTCAAATCACTTACATAAGATGTAACCCTTTTCACGGTTACGGTACCTATCTGTGTTGTCATCGTGCCAACTGTGTTTCCACTTGGACCGTCTATGAGCCTGATATCACTTCCAAGGTAAACTTCAGAATTTCTTTTGATTTCAAAGTCAAAAAACTGCCCCATTTCTCCTTCTGTATTGGGATCTGCGTCCCAAGCATTTGAAAATATCATCTTTGATTCCGCTGTATTTTCATGAAGAATCGTTTCATATCTGGCATTCTCTAAGCAATCGAACGTCACCGCAAGAAGGGAAAAGGAGATGTCTTTCAACTTTTCATATCTATAAAGAGGAGAAAACACCAAATGTTCCGAAAAATTGCCGCTATCATTCTTCAAAAGCACCGGACTTACCGATACCCTTATCAAATCGTATTCGGAAGATTTATCGGGTAGATACGGATTTGAGAAAGACGAAGGAATTGGAGAAACAGGTGTACATCCAGAAAGCAAAAACGCAAAAACACTTATAATCAACACACCAACCGTTAAAAACACCATTTTTCTCATAGGAACACCTCCTTGAAAACATTCTTAACTTACGTTGTGCGTCAACTTTACAAGCCAATGGCATTTATCAAATAAACATCGCTTTT
>CAZCZS010000015.1:0-26111 GCA_964503355.1 uncultured Mesoaciditoga sp. | reverse complement strand
GAGACGGCTACCTTTTCGTATCTCAGAAAACAAGAAATGGAGAACCGAGCCCGATAACCGGACAATACGTTTGGAAACTGCTGAACGAATACGCTAAAATAGTGGGCATAAAGGAAAGAATTGGAGCTCACACCTTAAGAAAAACGTTTGGTTATCATCTTTACAGAGAGGGGGTACCCATTTCTGAAATCAGGAAAGCGTTGCGGCAACCAAACATAATTTCCACTTTGAAGTACATCGATGTGGATGTCAACGAATACAGAGAACAAAAAAAACGAATCGTTTTGACACCGGATTTATGAAACGGATCAGTTCGATATGATTTTGAATCACCAAAAAGGAGGAGAGGATTTTGAGAAGTATATTCGTTAAACTGTTGGTGGGATTTCTTTCAATTATAGCGTTGTTGATCATACTTGGAAGTGTGAACATGTATGAGATATCAAAAAGCGAAAATACAAACGAACTCATCGACAAGGTGAATGCCGAAATCGTGAAGATGAATTCTGCCGAGTTGAATTTAAGAGATGCCATTTTTTCCAGAGATCAAACGGCTTTCAAAAAAGCCATTTCGAATCTTAAAGAAACGGCGGTGAACATAAACGCTATAGTTCCAAACTTTTCCGGAAAGGTCAAAGACGATTTGATGAAAGATGTTTCCATTTTAAATGAGGCCATTAAGGATATCGCTACTTTGAATTTAAATAATATTTCAAGTCAAAAATACTCAAAATTCTCTGAAACTACCAAGAATCTCATTTCTTCAATTTCATCGACGATGAAAGATTTAAGAGAGAAAGAAATCAACGATATAAACACCACACGGACTATCATCATCGTTCTTCTTATCGTATCAACGGCTATAGCGATAATCATCGCTTTTCTCATAAGCAGGCAATTCACCGTGCCCGTGAAGAAGATGAGCGTTCTCGTTGACAACATGTCAAATGGCGTGTTAGATATGGAAATGAAACTCGTTAAGAGCAAAGACGAAATAGGAAGAATGGCGAATTCTTTGGAGAAATTCAGAGGTATTTTGAAAAAAATATTGACAAATGGAATTAACATCTCTAAAGAAACATTTGAGGGTACGGAAAAGTTGGACTCCATTATCAAAGAGATATCGGAAAGTTTGAACAACGCGGCGCAAGAGTTGAATTCTCTCAGTAACGACGTGACGGATAACAGCGCTTCGTTGGAGGAAATAAACGCGAATTTAGAAGAACTGGCTTCAACTGCCGATACCAATTCGAAGGCGGCTCATGAAATGGCGGGACACGGAGAAAAAATAGAGGAAGAGATAGGCAAAGACTACAAACTCATTCAAGACACCGTTGAAAGGGCAAACAGAACAAAGTCTATCAGTGAAGGTGTCAAAGAAAATCTTAACAATCTTCACAAGTTATCCGAAAACATTTCAACTATAATTGAAACGGTGAGTTCGATAGCGGATCAGACGAATTTGCTTGCTCTCAACGCCGCGATAGAGGCAGCGCGAGCCGGTGAAGCTGGAAAAGGATTCGCCGTCGTTGCGGATGAGATAAGAAAGCTCGCCGAAGAAAGTTCTGCGGCGACCGGCAAAATAGGTGAAACGCTTAACGAAGTAAGCGAAGAGATCGACAAATCCTTGAAAACAGCGCAACAAGCCGCGGATATGTCAGGAGAAACATCACAAAGTGTGAAAGAGGTGCTAAACAGTTTTGATATCTTAAAGAACGTCGTTTCTGATCTTCAGCAGTCGGTTCAAAGCGTTGCGGCCAGCGCGGAAGAGCAGGCGGCAGGTGCAGAAGAAATGAGTGCCGGTTCAACAAAGTTGGCGGAATTGTTGAATAAGTCATCTGAAGTGCTTCAGAATTTGAACGCAACTTTTGAGGAGATAAATGCGAGTTTGGAAGAAGCCTCGGCATCGGTGAAACCCGTCAGAGAATCGTCTCAGAAATTGGACAACGAACTTGGATTTTTCAAAGTGTAGGTAAAGCGAGTTTTGCCATAAAACACCTTAAGGCTGGACATTTTTCGATGTCCAGCTCTTTTTTATATTTCATTTTGCCAAACGAACTATCTTCGATCAATTTCGTAAAATGTTTTTCGTCAAAACGATCACTTGAATTGCTCGATTGTTTAGCGAGATGCGGAGTGTTATAATTAAGTGAGTTTTTGAAAGGATGATCGATTTGAATTTTTTGGCGATAGATACTTCATCTAATTGGTTAAAGGTGGCGTTGAGTGCGAACGAAGAGGTTGTAACCTTGAGTATGCGTTACAAACGACGTGCCGATTTTTTGATGATCGAAATAGATCATCTGCTTAAAAGCTTGGACGTTAAACTAGAAGAACTAGACGGCATAGGTTGCGTTACGGGTCCAGGGCATTTCACCGGTTTGAGAAGTGGTTTGGCAACGGTCAAGGCGATAGCGTTTGCGAACTCTTTAAAGATAACCGCTTTGACTTATCCAGAGTGCTTTTCAAGTGAAGAACCTATAGTCCTTCTCAGGAGGGCGAGAAAGGGTTGGTGGTACTTTTCGCATTTCGACGGTGAAAAGTGGAGTTATTCTTTACAACCTCAGGAAAAACTCAAAGAACTTACAGAAGGTAAAAAGACTATATCCGAAGTGAAGATAGATGGATTGAACGTTGAAGTTAGATCACCGATTTTCACGCCTTTCGATATGCTGAAAAAACTGCAAGAGGCTTTTGAAAAAGGAGAAAAATTGTACGATCATCTTTCTCTAAAGCCGTTTTATGTGCAGCGTCCGGTAGCGGAAGAAAAACTCATAGAAAAGAAACGAGGTTCAACGTATGAAAGAGAGTCCCAAAAAAGTTCTTAACAGGGTTAAAAGGAATTTCATGGAAAGGGAAATGGAAAAGATATCGCAAGGTCTCGCTTCACCAACTTTTACGATCGTCGTTTCCAGCTTGAATGAATTGAGAAGACTAAAAGCTCCCTTTTACACTCATTCGGCGGTGGAACTTCTAAATCATCCAAGAGATGAAGTGGTGGTAGCGGCTTTAAGATATCTGAAAAGGGTCGAACACCCAATTCCTTTTGAGAAGATGGTATCGCTGTTGCGAAGAAGTAACAAAATAAAGAGAGAAGTTGCGCAAGCTGTCACCCTTTGTGATTACAAAAGCGCTTGTGAACTGTTGAAAACGCTTTTGAGAGATCCATCGTCGCTTGTCAAGAGCGCGGCTTTGAAGTCGTGTGCGGAGATCGGCTGCGACGAAGATGTGGAGTACATAAAAGAACTTTCTGAAAGTGAAGACGTGGATCTTTCGATAACCGCAATTGAAACGCTTGTGGAACTTGGAGAAGAAGTGAAAGAAGATGAGTTGAAACGTATCATCTTCAATTCCGCCTTGGCGGATAAAAACAGAAAAAAGGCGTTGAAGATATTCTTGAAGAATTCCATCTCTCCATTTGAAACGATCAAAAAAGTCATAGAATTGGACTACCTTCCGTTGACTTCAACGGCGTTGGAATTCTTGGGAAATTTCAAATGCGAAAACGTTTGGGAGGTGGCGGAGGAGATTCTATCCAAAGAAGAATCGCCTTCCAAACTCATTCCGGTTTTGAGTGGAGCTTTGAAGAACTGCACGGATGAGCCGAAATTGGAAAAGATGGCCTTCAAATATTTAAAGCATCCGTCCAAAAAGGTGAGGATTTTGTCTTTTAAGATTCTCATGCGAATGGATGTACCTCAAGCCAAAGACATCGTAAACGATTTTCTCAGCTCTTCGAACGAGGATCTGATAAACGCGGCACTTCCTTTCGTTTACGTTTATCCAAGTCGAGAGAACGTCACACGCTTGTTGGAAATTTTATCAAATGGCGATGAAAGATCCCTCGTTATCGCTTTGAAAACGATAAGAAAACTCAAAATACAAAATGAAAATGTGAAAAGATACCTTGAAAAGAGATATCCGTTGTTCGTAAGAAAAGAGGCACTGAAAACGCTTGTTTCCCTTGGAATGGCGAATGTTGATGAATTGCAAGCGATCCTTCTGTCGGATGAAGACGTTGAGATGAAGCTCACCGCCTTGGAAGGAATCGCGAAGATCGCGCCAGAGAAGCTTTTGGATTTGGAAGTTGCGTGATCATAAATCCACGTGAAGAAGTTGAGGAAACGGTAAAACATCCATGAATTCAGGTATTTTCGAATGTCAGAATGTCAATGCTTAGAGAGGAGGAATGAGCGCGCTTTTCGAGTCATGTAGATGGTAAAGGAGATATGAAAGATTCGAAAGATGCGCTTGTACGTTATGAAAACTTTGATGGTTACAAGTGGAAAAGGTGGAGTTGGCAAATCAACGGTGGCGGTTAACTTGGCCATGGAATTATCTTTAAACGGCAACAACGTTGGTCTGATGGATGTCGATATCCATGGACCAAACGATCACGTCATCTTGGGAATTGAAAAACCGGAGATATTAACGGACGGCAAACATTTTCAACCCATAGAAATAGGAACGTTGAAATTCATGACGATAGCGTCTGCCATAGATGACAACACGCCCATAATATGGCGTGGGCCGTTGAAGGCGAAGCTCATAGATCAGTTTTTGCAAGACACGATGTGGGGAGATCTTGACTACATGATTCTTGACTTTCCTCCAGGCAGCGGGGACGAACCCTTGGAAGTGCTAAAGGTGTACGACAACAAGGTGGATGGAGCTGTCATAGTCACAACTCCACAAAAAGTGGCTCTTGGAGATGTGGAAAAGATAATGAATTTCTTGAAAAAGATGAAAGTGCCTCTGATAGGATTGTGGGAGAATATGTCGTACTACACCTGTCCTCACTGTGGGAAGAAACATTATCTTTTCGGAAGGCACACGGATGAATTGGCCAAAAAGATGCAGACGGCCATAATAGCGAGAATTCCGTTGATTCCAGAGGTGGGAGAGAAATTCGGAGCCGCAAATCTTTTCTTAACACGAAGCAAGGGAGAAATAAGAAAGGAATTCGAGAAAGCCGTCAAAAAGATAGTGGATTTCCTGGAAATATAACATCTTCATTTGAAAAGAGGGGGAAAAGATGGTCAAGAAAGTGCGCTTGGGATTGGTGGGAAGTGGAATAGCGATGACGAAACTTCATTATCCGGCACTAAGGAAATTATCGGATCTTTTCGACGTTGTCGCGATATCAAGCGGTCATGTTGAAAACGCCGAGAAATTCGCATCTACATTTGATAGAGATATTCACGTTTTCAACGATTACCATCACATGATAATTTCAGGCCTTGTCGATGCGATAGACGTGGCCGTTCCTCCGCAGTACAACTTCGATATCGTTCAAGATGCGCTGAGAAACGGCGTGCACGTCATCTGTGAAAAGCCGATAGCCGAAAACGTGAAAAGGGGCAAAGAACTCATAAAGCTTTCCGAATCGTACGATCGAATCTTCATGATCGCTGAAAGCCAAAGATACGATCCTCAGCTCGATCAGATAAACGATCTGATACGTATCGGTAAGATAGGAAAACCTGTGATGTTCGATTGGAACGTCATAGTCAATTTCTCAGAAGACAACGAGTACGTTAACACCTCTTGGAGGAAAGCGCCGAAGCACGTTGGAGGATTTCTTTCAGACGGTGGAGTTCACCACATGGCGGTGCTAAGGGCGATATTCGGAGAGGTTTCAGAGGTGGCCGGTTTTGTGAGCAAGGTGAACGACCACATAGGTGGTGAAGACACGATGGTGCTTAACATGCTTTTTGAAAACGGCGTGATAGGAAGCTATTCGGTAAGTTACGGCTTGCGTGCGCCCGCTCACAAGAGTTTGAAGATCTACGGAACGCATGGAAAGATGAAAGCTACACCGCGCGAAATCGAGATCATAAAAGAAAACGAAGAGATCGAAAGACACGCCGCACCAATGGTGAACCTTTTTGAAGAAGAATTCAAAGAATTCTACAACGCCATCGTCCAAGGTTCACGAATTCAACGTGGAAGTCCGGAATCTGCTCTGAAGGATCTGGCGCTCATAGAGGCGGGAATACATTCTGCCAGAATAGGATGCATGGTGAGGATGAATGAATTCCTTGAGTGAAAAGTTCGTGTTCAAAAGTCCTATAGGAAATTTAAAAGTCGTTGAAAAAGCGGGTAAGATATCTCAAATAACCTTCGCACAAGACGAAGAAGATGAAAAAGACGAAAAAGCCATCCTCTCTGAGACTCTCAGAAAAGCGGTGGCGCAGTTGCGGGAATATTTTCAAGGCAAAAGAAAAGTTTTTGATTTCGAAATGAAAATAGATGGTAGTGATTTTGAAAGAAAAGTGTTCGACGCCACAAAGGACGTACCTTTTGCGAGTTTAAAGACTTATTCCGAAATTGCCGAAATTATAGGTAGACCAAAGGCTTACAGAGCAGTGGCAAACGCACTTGGGAAGAACAAGCTCGTTATCGTCGTTCCCTGTCATAGGGTTATAGCGAAGAATGGCATTGGAGGATTCAGCTCCGGATTGTGGAGAAAGAAATGGCTTTTAAAGCACGAAAAAGATGTAAATCAACAAAAGAGACAAAAGGAGGAGGAAGTGAAGTGATCGTAAGACCTTTTAAAGCCTTAAGACCAGCCCCTGAATACGTGAAAAGGGTGCAATGTCCGCCTTACGATGTGGTGACTGAAGAAGAAGCTAAGAAGTACGTGGAAGATCCATATTCTTTTATGAACGTCATACGCCCAGATGTCGTGGTAAAAGAAAAAGAAGACATATACGAAGTGGCCGCGAGAGAGTTCAAAAGGCTTATAAGGGAAAAAGCGCTTATAAGAGATGAGAAACCAAAATTCTATCTTTATTTCCAAACTATGGGAAAACACACCCAAACGGGATTGGTTGCCTGCGTCGCGGCTGAAGAGTATCCACAAAAGATAAAGAGACACGAACTCACGAGAACGGATAAAGAAAAGGAAAGAATGAAACACATATTGGCGACACGGGCGAATACAGGTCAAGTTTTTTTGACCTACAAGAGTGTGAGCGAAATCAAAGAGTTGTTGAATGTGAAAAACGGAAAGCTTCTCTACGAAGTGAAAAGTAAGAATCCAGACGTCATTCACCGCATCTATTCCATTGAAAATGAGGATATATCCAAACGGATCGTAGAGGCTTTCAAGAACGTTCCGGCTTTTTACATAGCGGATGGTCATCACAGAGCTTCGGCATCGGTTCAAGTTGCAAAAGAACTTGGCGGGAATGGAGAATGGAATTATTTCATGGCCACGATATTTCCACACGATGAACTTCAACTTATGGGATACCACAGAGTTATACGTGATTTGAACGGTTTAAGCACGAAGGAATTTCTTGACGGTCTCAGAAAGGCCGATTTTGATGTCGTTGAAATGCCAAGCGTGATAGAGCCAAAGGCCCCGCATCATTTTGGAATGTATTTAAATGGAAAATGGTATGAGTTGAGGGCAACGAACGTTTCCGAAGAAGATCCCATAAAGAGGTTGGACGTTTCGATACTTCAAGAAAGGGTACTCGCTCCTTTACTCGGTATAGAAAATCCAAGAACGGATTCAAGAATAGATTTCGTAGGCGGGATACGTGGAATTCCGTATCTACAAACACTGGTTAACAACGAGGATTACGTGTTGGCTTTCGCGCTTTATCCGACTCGCATAGAAGACGTCATGGCAGTTGCGGATGCTAATCTTTTCATGCCACCAAAATCGACGTGGTTCGAACCGAAACTTAGAAGCGGACTTTTGATTCACACCTTTTAAATCGCATTTTGATCGATTCTAATGTAAAGAGGTGTTGAATAGATAAAAACACTGACAAGAAGACAAAAAGAAGTTTACGATTTCATAAAAACGTACACCAAAAAAAACGGATATCCTCCCACTATAAGGGAGATATCGAGACATTTCAAATTCTCTTCTCCATCTGGCGCGCTCGTTCACATAGAAGCCTTACAGAAGAAAGGCTATATAAAACGCGATCACGCATCAAGGGGTATAAGGTTAACGGCCGAGCCACCTCTTGAAATAAGCGTTGCCAAGGTTATTGGAAGTTTTTCGAAAAGGGGAGAAATCAAGACAAAGCCCGAAGAGGAATTCATACCGTTACCGGATGAGAAATCGGATCTTGTGGGGATTCTCAGCGAAACGGACGTTCCGGATGTTGGCATCTTAAGAGGAGATTACGTGATATTCGAAAAAGGCGCCGAAAGGGAAGGATTGGTGTGGGTGAATACGAAAAAAGGCGCTTACGTTGGATTTCTTGAAAAAAACGAATTCAAACCTCTTTGTTCCACCTTTGACGATTACGATGAAGACTTCAAAATTTTGGGTTCTTTTTATGGAGTGCTAAGAATTCCAAAAAGGAGGGAAGAAAATGAGTGAGATCAAGGTTGTGAGCTTCAAAATAGCGGATGAAGAATACGCCTTGGATATAATGAAGATAGACAGCATAATAGAGGTTAAGAAGATCATCAAGGTCCCTCAAGCTCCATCCTTTGTGAAAGGTATAATGGACTTCAGAGGAACGGTGATTCCAGTTATAAGTGGGAAAAAGAAATTCGCGCTTTCAGACGAGGAGGAAAAAAGCGACAAGGCGATCGTCGTGAACATAAAAGACAAGAAAATCGCGATACTCGTTGATGAAGTGAAAGAAGTTTTGACTTTTTCTCAAAACGATTTGGAAGAACCTCCCGAAGAGATCACGAGTGCTTCAAACAGGTACATAAGCGCCATCGCCAACATAAACGGGCGAATGATAATAGTTTTGGACATCGATAAGCTTTTGAGCGAAAAGGAAAGGGAGATGATCTCGAATCTCAACACGGAAAACAACGTGACCGAAGGGAGGTAACGCGGTTAAAAATCGAACCGCGTGAATGACTTTGAACGTCAACAGAGCTTTTTTGGAGAAAAAAAGTGGAGAATTCGAATGGTTTGAGAAGAAATTGGAGCAGTTTGGAATAGAGATCATAAGTACAAACGATTTTGAAGATCTCTTCGATTTGAACGGAGAAATACTCAAAGCCGGTGGTTCCGATTTCGATGGTCTTGACTTGGTCGCGATCGAGTTAAGCGAAAGACCAACGAAATTGGACGAAAATTACATATTAACCAGCGTAGAAGTGTGGAAATACTCCATCGTGTATTCGGCGATGAAAAACTACCGAAATTGCGTCATCATAGTCGACAGCGATGATTTCAAGCACGTTATCGACTCGATAGACGAATGTGGGGATGTGACACTTCAAGACAGAAGAATGCTCGCCTTGAAAGCGATGTACAGACTCTTACGCATAAACTCTCTCACACACAGAGAGTTGAGTGAACTGTTCGCCGCTGAAAAATTCGAAACGCTGATTCTCGAAGAGATAACGCCATTGCGATACGGCGAAAATCCACATCAGTATGCACACATTTCAAAGGTGGCCAAAGAAGCCGCTTTCTTTGATTTTCTGGATGAAGATCAGCTTTTCGCCATGAGCTACAACAATCTGATAGATCTTCATCTCGCTCTGAACGTCGTAAAAAATTTGAAATCGGATTTCGTCGTGAGGGTTCATCACGGAAGTGTGGTGGATGTCGTTAAAAAAACTTTCAACTTCAAAAACGCAAGAGGGGTAATGGCCACAAATTTCATGAACGAAGAGCTGGAAAAATCCCTAAAAGAGAGCGACTTAGATCTTTTGGCACTACCAAAAGGTGTTAAGGTAAAAGCGCGCGCGAAGAAGATCATCGAATTCGATGAAGAAGCTCTCACATCCACGGATAAAGAGTATCGATTCTTGGATGGGAATTTCTTAGTTCAAGGTGTGGATAATCTTGGAAAAATGAGATTTTCCGAGGATGAAAATGATCCTCAATATCGGTGGGCAAATGTCATAGCCGCGCTTTCAAATTCGATGGCCTGCTGCATATTCAAAGACGGAGAAATGATCTCTTTGGGAAGTGGCCAACCCGATCAAATAGATGCGCTCGAGATCGCGCTCATGAGGGCTAAAAGAAATTCAAAAGATGTTTCCGAAGCGGTTTTCGCATTTGACGGTCCAATAAAGGACGAAAGAGTTATAGAGAGACTTGCGAAAATAGGCAGTGGAACCGTGATAGAACCCGGCGGATCGAAGATGGATAAAGTGGTAAAAGAGAGGTTGGAAAAAGTTAAAATGAAATTGATTTTCACCGGAAAGAGGAGATACAGACATTGAAAAGAGTTGGAATAGTCGGCTTGGGAACGGTTGGTGGAGGATTTTACGATCTGGCTAAAGACAGAGACGAATTCGAAATTCACAAAGTTTTGAACAGATCCGAAGTCAAATATCGCCTTCACGGTGTTGAAAAATCTCAAATCGCGAAAAACGTCGATGAAATGATAAAAGATGTGGACATAGTGGTAGAAACGGTCGGTGGTATAGATTTCGCCTACGCGCTCGTTCAAAAAGCTTTGAAAAACGGAAAGGATGTCGTAACGGCCAACAAAGCCTTGATCGCGTCTAAAGGAGTCGAACTCACGATGTTGGCCAAAAAACACAACGTCAACCTCTTATTCAGTGCAAGCGTGGGCGGAGGAATGCCAGCCTTGAGAAACGTCAATTATCATTCCCATGGACGAATCGAACGCGTTTACGGTATCCTCAATGCCACTTCCAACTTCGTTTTGTCCAAGATGAGTGAAGGTGTGAATTTTCAACAAGCTATAGCCATGGCTCAAAAGGCGGGATATGCCGAGCAAGATCCCAGCGATGACATTCTTGGTATCGACGCGGCTCGCAAGATAAGCATCATATGCGGGATGATAAGTGGCAAGATTCCGGTGTTGGAAAACATCTGTGTGAAATCGATAGAATTGAAGGAGGAAGTGTTCACGTACGCCAAAAAGCTAGAGAGTATCGTGAAGCCTATGGTCTATCTCTCGTTTGAAGATGAAATTAAAATGTTCGTTGGTCCTCTCGCGATACCGCGTTATTCACGTATAGCCCAGGTAAACGGTACGGAAAACTGTCTTGTGATAGAAGAAGAGAGTGGAACGAATTTCATAAGTGGCGTTGGAGCGGGTAAAAATCCCACCGCTTTCGCCGTTATGGCAGATGTGCTTTCGATAATCAGAGGTGAAACGTACCACGTCGATTTCAAGGATTATGAAAGATCAAAGATAGCCAAACCCGATTTTGAAGAGTTCGAAGGCTTAAAGTTGTTTCGACCTGCTATTTAGTGCCGAAAAAAGTTCAAACCCATTCAGATATGAGCGAGAATCCATTCCACGATCGTCCTTCTGAATCTTTGTTGATGTTCTGGATCGCAGAAGATCTCATGGTAAGCCCCCTTGAATATCTCCATCTTCTTATCTTTAGAGGCCACCTGCAAAAAGAGTTTTTTCGTTCCCCTCGGTGGAACAACTTTATCCGCTTCGCCGGCGACGAAAAGCACTGGCAGGGAAAAATCGTTGGCCTTTTCAAAAACGATCGAAATGTTTTTGAATATTTCACTCGCCAAGCGAGCGGTTATCTTGTTGTGGACTAGCGGATCTTCTTGATAATCCCGAACGATCTTTTCATTTCTCGATAATGTGGAGGGATCTATGCCGTTGGAAAAGGTTATCTTAGAAAATACGGAAATAGAAGATAAGATATTGACAAGCAATTTCAAAATCGAAGAAACGTTGTCCGAAACGAACGCTCCGCTCGAAAGCACGACACCCTTCAACGAATTTGGATACTCTTCGACGTATCTTGCGGCTATCAGGCCTCCAAGGCTGTGGCCTAACATGAAAAGGGGAACGTCATCACGTTCTTTCTCAACGAAATCGTGAAGATCTTTTAGAAAGAGATCGAAAGAATCAACATGGCCTTTTTTTCCGGGATTTTCTCCGTGACCTCTTTGATCAAAACCCACCATCTCTATGCCGGCGTCGTTGAATTCTTTGGAAATCACATCATATCGACTCACATGCTCGCCCAATCCATGAACTATGATGAGTTTGGCCTTCTTATCTTCAACCGGCCAACGTACGCTGGTTGTTTCTCTTGCGTTCAAGATCACCTTTTCTTTCTTCACTCCAACGCCCCCTTATCACTATTCGTTTTTTCGTTCGTTGAGATGAAATCATTCCTATTTTACACCAAAAGATTCGCACTGTGTGAATGACAAAAAGATTTGAATATAACAAACTCACGAAGTGTGTTGGCGTGGTTGGCGATTTTCTGTGGAATCTTTGACCTCAACGTCATTCCGCACTACGACTTATTGATGAGAGTCTTTGTCCTTAACGTCATTGCGGGCTTGACCCGCTTGATGAGAGTCTTTGACCTCAACGTCATTGTGGGCTTGACCCGCAATCCCATTCTTTTGAAGAACGAGATCCTGAATCAAGTTCAGGATGACCTTCTTTTGAAGTGAGAACGAGATCCTGAATCAGGTCCACACCGGCCAAAGGTCGGTTCATGATGACCTTCGTGTGGTACGACATGACAGAAAGAAAAGATCCAGGATGACATATTCAAAAAAATCCCCTTGCTTGAAAAGTGATTTATCGAAAGTCATTGATTTGTAAAGTTGGCGCACAAGTTGAGTCAACGCCTAGGCAGCCGTTTCTTCATCATTTCACACTGTGAATCTTTGAAGGCAGACTTTACGCAATTGCACAACGGTTTCAAAGTGGTAAAAACGCGGATCTCAAATCTAGTTCATCATGCCTCTTCTTGAACGAATTCATCTCATATCTCTTTAATGCTATAATGTTAAAAACTCACATCTTTGGAGGTGTTGAACATATCTAAAATCTTTTTGGTAAGACACGGACAGACGGATGCAAATTTGAATCACGTAGTTCAAGGTCAAAGTGATACACCACTTAACGAAAATGGCATAAGACAAGCGAAAGATGTCGCTTCGAAGTTGAAAAACGTCAATGCAGAGGTTGTCATCTCAAGCGACTTGAAAAGGGCGCGGCAAACGGCGGAGATAATTTCGAATACGTGTGGTTTACCGCTCATTCTTGATGAGAGGTTAAGAGAGATGAAACTCGGGTTGTGGGAAGGCAAAACCTTCGAAGATGTCATGAAAGATCCAGCGGCCGTGATTTGGTCCGAAAAACCTTCGCAGTGGAAGATAAACGGCTCTGAGACTCTAGAAGAAGTTCAGAAAAGAATGGTAGCGGCGATATCCGAATTTTCGAAAAGATACGAGACTTTCATAGTCGTTTCACATGGTATAGCCATATCAACTTTTGTGATATTCGTGAAGAAACTTTCTCTCGATTCGATGTGGAACTACTTACCTGATAACACCGCTGTGATGGAGATTGAAATGAATTCTTCGCTTGAGAAAAGCCGTGTGAAATGAGATGTTTCGCTTGATTTTTATTGAATGTTTAAGATCAAGATCATAAGCAAGGGGGGAAACGTTGTGAGAAGTGCGATTTTGGTGATATTCTTGCTATTGGTGGGAATTTTTTCGTTCGCGAGTCAGTTCGTAACCCTCTCGGCGAGTCCAACGTACTTGTTAGCTGGAGGAAGTGTGCGAATAACCGCTTCTCTTTCTTCGACTTTAGATGTGAAATCGGTCGTTTTGAAAATTCGCACCAACGCCTCAACTTTTACCCTTTACAATCCGACTGTTTCGGGAAAAGATTACGTTTGGGATTACGTAACCCCAAATTCACCGGAAGATTTTGAAGCTCAAGCTGAGGTGAGTTTCAACTCAACTTCAACGGAAGAACTTTCAAACATCGCAACTTTTACAACCAACATCCCGGCGGCCAGCGTTGAATCCACTATCGTCTACGTTCCATTCATAACGGCTTCCACACAGACATGGAAGGTGAATGTTGAAAATGTTGGAAGTAAGTCTTTGAATTTCACAACTGTCTCATCACCAGCTGAAGCGCTTAAAATCACTCCCACACACGGAGAAATCTCGCCTGGCAATTCAATCGTTTTTACCGTGACGAACAACGCCTTCTTGCTACCGGGGAAAATTCATATTTTGGATGCGTTTGTGAAGACGAACGATCCAAGAACGAATATGTCTAAACTTCTTTTGATCAGGATCATAGAAGGACCAGATGGAATAGCCGTATCGCCGGTTCACGTTTCGCATGAACGTGTGGCCATTGGCAGCGATGTGAACTTCGGATTTTCCGTTTTTCATAATGGAATAACGTTGGAAAAGGTCGATGTGATTTGGAATTGTCCAAACGGTTCAAAAGCATTTCACTATTCTGTCGACAAAACGTATTTTTCATCCGATTTTAGAGTGGACGCTTTGGGAATTTACAAACTTTCTTCCATATTGATCACGTACGTTTACAAGAACGTTGAAAGGGAACTGATTCTTAGTCCGAACGTTGAAATCACGACTTTCAGCTCTTCAAAAGATATGGTTTTGGATGTTGGTAAAGATGATGTTGAAGTGAACATCACTTCGCAAACCACGCCAACTCTTCACGTTGAAGATGGTGAAATAGACGAAATTTTAAACCTTAAACGCACTTCAACATCCAATTGGAGGGCCACTTATGCATATTCTAAGAGAAGTGGATCGGTAACGTTTTACGCCACTTTTAGCGATGTGAATTACGTGATATCCAGAACTTTCAACAGGTACATCGCCAACTCTCAATCGACGAGTTTTTTCTTCAACGATAGTGGATGGGTGACGGTTCAAAAAGATACCTTCACTTCCACCTCGATGATCGTTTTGTTTTCTAAGAGTATCGATGAAGAAAGTTACTACAAAGGATTTCAAAATTTCACGCCCGTGTCGAATAAAATTACCCTTGTTAGCAGCTCTACGCCACTTAAGAATTTCATATATCATCTCAAATTCAGCCTTTCATTGGTAAACGGCCTTTTTGACGACTTAAAGCTTTACAAATTGAAAAACGGAAAGTGGACAAGCGATGACGCCACCTTAACAGTTCAACAGTATGGAGAAGCTTCGTTTTACGAAAAAGATGGAACTTACGTGTTGGGTATTTCTCCAAGCGTTCAACCTTCTTCAAAACCTATAATAAATTCATTTGCCATAATACCGCGTAAATCTTCGGGAACGAACATTCAATTTTTTCTTTCAGTCGATAAGGATTGTTACTACAGATTGGAGATATACGATATGAGATCAAGAATCGTGGTGGCGCAAAATGGCCAGGCTATTGGGAAGCTAAGCACACTTCTTTACACGTTGGATCCCAATCTCTTGCCAAATGGTCTGTACGTGGCGGTTATCAGCGTGGGAAGTTCACCCAACGCGCTAAGCGACAGCTGTTCAAGATCTTTCGCCATCGTGAAGTGAGGAGATGATTCGGATGAAACGAATGAAATTGTTACTTATATTTCTCTTAGCTATGGGAGTTTTTTCCTTTTCTTTCGTGATGAACGACTTCACACAACCGTCTGCGTTTTCAAGGGCAATAGGGGGAGCAATTTATCCACTCTACGAAGGAGCTCAGTCCATAACTTACAATCCCGCTGGCCTGATGAATTACAAAAACGAGATCTTCTTTTCTCACACCGAGCATTTTTTGGGTGTCATAAGAAACGAATTTTTGAGTTCGTCGGTTGAAATTGGACATTTTTCCCTTGGAGGTTCCGTTCAGTACACGTATCCCATAGATCAACTCGCGTACGATCAATACAAATTCACCTTCTGCACCGCTTACGGTTGGAAGAAGAATTCAATCGGTTTTGAGTTCAACACTTGGAAAGGAAGCGATATAAAGGAAGGGATTTCCCTTGATGCTGGAATGATATTGAATTACATGAACGTGAATTTCGCTTTGACGATCAAAAACATCTTCGCCGGCATAACGTGGGAATCAACGCCTTTAAGCGAAGAAAGTTACTCACCAGAAGTGATCGTTTCGGGAGCTTATTTCACTTCAAAATTCGTGACGAGCGCTTATTTGAACTTGAACTCCGCTGAGATGGGAATCGGAGCGATTTTCCCGATAACGGATGTCTTTAAAGTTTTAGGAGGATATAAAATGGTCTTTGGAAAGAATTTCTCCAAAGAGTTAAGCGTTGGTGTACGGACTTCTTACTACAATTTCATTTTGGATCTTTCGTACGTTTTTAAAGACGCGCTGAGGTATGGAGACGCCATAAGTCCATTTTACGTTTCACTTACTTACGATTTTGAGAAAGGCATGTGAAGTGAATGTGAGTGTAGATGAAAAAACGCTCCAAGAATTGGAATTCAACACCATACTTGAAATGTTGAAAAGAAAAGCCTTCTCAGATTATGGGAAGGTTTACTTCAGTTCTTTCAAGAGAGTGGATGATCCTCAAGAGATCTTCAACAAAGTTGAATACGTTTCTGAAAAATTGGAAGAGATATCCGAATCCTTTTACAAAGTCACGGATGTGCGTGTTCACTTAAAGAAGGCCAAAGAGGGGGAAACGCTTGAATGGGAGGCGTTGTACGACTTTTTCAACCTTTTTAAGGTTTCTAAAAGGTTGTCGCAGTTGCTTTCGGATGGAAAATTAAGTGAACTTTCGAATGTGTTGAAACCACCACAAGGTTTTTTGGACATCTTCAACCGAACATTCAATCCGGATGGAAGTATCAAAGATAACGCCACTCCACAGCTTTTTAAACTTAGAAAAGAATTGAAAAGTTTGGAAAGACAGATCAACGAGAAACTGAAAAATCTTCTCTTCGATGGCGTGAAGAAAGGATACGTTTCGGAAGCGCTGATTCTTCAACGTCATGAAAGATATGTCTTGGCCGTTAAATCTTCGAAACGGAATATGGTTAAAGGAATAGTTCATGGTCAATCATCAACACTTTCCACTTATTACGTGGAACCAGAAGCGCTTATAGGGCTTAACGATTCTATCATCTTGACACGTACTCAAGAAAGTATGGAAATATCCAAGATCCTATCGCGCATGACGAAATTTCTTGTCGAGAACTCCACGAAGATCTTCTCACTTATCAGCACCCTCGAGGAATTTGATGCCTTGTGCGCCAGAGCGAGGTACGCGAAAGAAAACGATTGTGTTATCCCACATTTGAAAAAGGATGGGAGTTTCAAGATAGTGAACGGAAGAAACCCACTTATCCCTTCTCATAAAGTTGTTCCAATTAATTTCGAAATGAGAGATGGTGACAGGGTGATAATACTGAGCGGACCTAATACAGGCGGAAAAACCGCCACGCTCAAAACCGTTGGTGATTTTGCGCTGATGACTCTTATGGGAATACCCATTCCCAGCGGTGTTGGAACGGAGATTTCGCTTTTCGATTCCGTTTTTTCGGATATAGGAGACGATCAATCTCTTAAGGACGAACTCAGCACTTTTTCCGCAAAAGTCAAAAGAGAAGATGAGATCTGTAGAAATTCGAATGAAATGTCACTCGTTCTCATAGATGAAATGGGAGATGGTACCGAACCTACTGAAGGAGTTGCATTCGCCAAAGCGGTTATAGATATCCTTTTAAAACGTGATGCACGTGTGGTGGTTACCACACATCTCCCGGAATTGAAAACGCTCGCTTTGAAAGATTCGAGGATAAGAAATGCGTCGGTTGGATTTGACGTGGATCGTCTCACGCCAACGTACAGAATACATATGGATATGCCTGGAAAGAGTCACGCTTTCGATATAATAAAGAAAATGGGGGTTTCAAACGAACTCGTGCAGAGTTTTGAAAGGAATAGAAATGTGGAACTCTCACAAACTGATGTGCTCGTGGAAAAATTGCAAAGTTCCATTCAAGAGTACGATGAAAAATACGAAGAGCTTTTGAAAAGAGAAAGGGAACTGGTAAAGAAAGAAGAAGAGTTGAACAAAAAGATCAAAATGCTCAAAGACAAACGCTTAGAAGAGCTGGATGAAAAGTTCGAAGATCTCACACGGCAATTGACGGCGGTGACCAAAGAGATCGAAAAAGCCATTCATCTTCTCAAGAATCCCACAAAAAATGTGGAAGATCTTCGTCGAGAAAACAAGAGAATTTTACAGTTGAAGAAAAAACTCCAAGAGCTTTCGTACGAACAAACGCAAGACGCACCTTCGCTCAAAGTTGGAACTCCGGTACAGATCGTGGGCACGGGTGTAAAAGGCGTCGTTGTGAAAGTCGACGAAGAAAAGGGGAAAGCCGTCGTGGATACCGGAAACGTGCAAGTGGAACTGAATTTGGAAAAGATAAGGCTTACTGAGGAACAAGAACAAAAGGAAAAGCCGGTGGAATATTCTTACGGAAGTTACGAAAAACCACCAACCGAGATAGACATTCGAGGAATGTCCGTCGAGGAAGCTCTTCCCATCGTGGAGGATTTTTCGGATCGTGTGTTAAAATTCAAAACGGTGGGATATATAATACACGGAAAAGGTACGGGTAGATTGGCGAACGGTGTGTGGGAGTTTCTTCGTGAGAAGAAAATACCATTTCGCATCGGGAAAAGAGAAGAAGGCGGTACAGGGGTTACCGTCATAGGTGGTGAATAGATGGATGATGTTTGCACTTGATATAGGAACGAGAACGGTCGTGGGCGTGATAAGTGAAAAAAACGAAAAGGGCATAGAGATAGTGGATTTTGAGGTTGTCGAACACGAAGAAAGGGCCATGTTAGACGGCCAGATAAACGATGTACCAAAAGTGACGCGGGCAGTGCAAAAGGTGAGAAAAGCTTTGGAAGAGAGAAACAAGACGAAGTTTTCTTCCGTTTCAACGGCCGTCGCTGGAAGGTTTTTGAAAACGGTGATCGGAAGTTCATCCAAGAAGATACCGCCTTCCAAGATAAACGAAGATTTTGTGAGAAATTTGGAATTGGATGCCCTTTCGGACGCGGTTAAGAAAAACGGTCATTCGAGGGATTATTGCGTTGGATATTCGATTCTAGAATACTTGGTCGACGGAGAAAGGGTTAGAAATTTGGTTGGACAATTCGGTGAGGAAGCTTCCGTGAGTTTGATAGCCGCTTTCTTACCGCAAAGGGTGGTGGAAGCGCTTTTTTCCGTCATAGAAGCCGCGGATTTTTCTTTGGATTTTTTAACCCTTGAGCCAATGGCCGCCATGAATTTGGTCGTTCCACCCGACCTCAGAAGGTTGAACATAGCCCTCGTGGATGTGGGAGCGGGTACGTCGGATATCGCGATAAGCAAAGATGGAACGATAGTCGCGTATGGAATGATACCGATGGCCGGTGATGAGATAACGGAAAAGATATGCGACAAGTACCTTCTCTCTTTTGAGGACGGTGAGAAGCTTAAAAGGGCCATCGCAGACAAGGATATACCCAGTGTGAACAACATATTGGGCATGCCTGTGGAGGTTTCATTCAACGATCTCGTGGAAGTGATAACGCCTGTTGTAGACAGGATAACGGATGAAATAGCGAAAACCATTTTGGATCTCAACGGCACAACTCCCGCAGCTATCGTCGTGGTAGGAGGAGGGGCCAAAGTGCCATCCTTTACCGAGAGCATAGCCGATAAACTCTCCCTTCCTCAAAACAGAGTGGCGTTGAGGGGGGTGGAAAACATTTCATACGTTTTCGACAGAACCGGAAAAGTCGCGGGAAGCGAATTCGTCACACCCGTAGGTATAGCTTATTCAGCCGGTTACAACATCTCAAAGATATTCAACAAGGTCACGATAAACTCCAAGACCATTCAGTTGATGAACCTCACTGGCCGTGAAGATATTTTTCAAGCTCTCATGCAAGCTGGATTCGATATGAAGGAGATAATAGGTAAGCCGTCCGCCGGCATAACGTACGAACTAAACGGAAGGATCGTCGTTGAAAGCGGAAACATGCCCGAACCACAGGTTATCATAAACGGTGAACCGGCCTCCCTTTACACAAGGTTGAACGATGGGGATATTGTGGAGATATCTCCCCGTGATGGTAAAGAAATTTCGCTGCGCGTCGAAGACGTGGTGGAACCTTTGGTTTTTTACGTTAAAGGTGAAAAGTATATGGTTTTCCCAGAGGTGAAAAAGAATTCGCAAGAAGCTTCTCCTTCAGATCTCATCGAAGATGGAGATTCGATCGAATACGAAGACTCAATTCCGATTGAAAAAGCCATGCGGGTGATAAAGAAAGATTGCTTTGTTTTAGTTAACGGCAAAAAGTATGAGATGAAGAACTTTGAAGTGATAGATGAAAACGGAAAGGTGTTGAAAAGGATAAAGAACGGTCAGCACGTGAAGTTGAGGATAAAAGACGTGACAGTGGGAGAATTCTTAAAAGAGATGAACATGGCAACCATATCCCTTGAATTGAATTCGAAGAAGATAGAACTCAAATCCCCAATGAAAATCCTTCTGAACGGAAAAGTCGTGGCCGAAGATGAGAAGCTCAACTGTGCGGATGAGGTGAAAACGATGGCACTATCGTTAAAAATTTCCGATCTTTTCGAACATCTGCATTTCAACCCAAATGGATTTAAAGTGCTTTTGAATGGTTCTCCAGCGAACTTGGATGATGTTTTAAAAGAAGGGGACAGCGTGGAGGTAAAAATTTGAATCTATCCGGTGTGGCCTCCATCGTTATATTTTCCATCGCCTATTTTTTCATAGCAACGGAAAAGGTGAACAAGACGATCGTGGCCATCTTGGGGGCCACGACGATGATTTTTTTTGGTCTTTTTCAGGAAAGTGAAAAAGTGTGGGCGACGTACATAGATTTCAACACCATCTTTCTTCTTTTGGGAATGATGACCTTCGTAAGCGTTCTTGAAGAAAGCGGACTTTTTCAATACATAGGAATTAGGATTGTTCAACATTCTGGAAGATCATCAAAAAAACTCTTCATCATGTTAACCCTTTTCGTCGCGGTGATGTCTGGATTCTTGGACAACGTTACCACCATCTTGGTGGCGATGCCCTTAACTTTTGCCGTGACAGAACCTTTGGGGATGGACCCTCTTCCCTTCGTGATAGGAGAGATCTTCGCCTCGAACATAGGTGGAACGATGACTTTGATAGGTGATCCACCAAACATAATGATAGGTTCAGAAGCCCATTTGGATTTCATACAGTTTCTCATCAACACGGGGCCTGTGGCCATTTTGATGTTGTTTCTGTCTGATTTGATGTTGATCTTGTTCTTCAGAAAAGAATTTTCGAAAGAAATAGATAAAAAGGTTATCGAGAGTTTGGATCCGAAAACTTCCATAAGCAGCGTTCGTGATTTTAGATTATCGATCGTCTTCTTCGTGGCGACAGTAACGCTCTTTTTGCTTCAGAGTGTAACACATATCGAGAATTCCGCGATAGCGATGACCGCCGGATTCACTTCGATGTTGTTCATGGAGGGTAAAAAGGTGGATTACATATTGAAAAAAGTGGATTGGTCCACCTTGACGTTTTTCTTGGGACTTTTCGTTATGGTAGGTGCGCTTGGTGATACCGGTGTTTTGAACGAACTGGCGAAAATTATGATATCGTTTTCTCACAATTCTTACAAACTCATGGAAGCCCTTATCATCTCTTTTTCCGCTGTTTTGTCTTCTATAATAGACAACGTTCCACTCACGGCGACTTTGATTCCGGTGATAAAATCGTTGCATTCCCTAGATCCAAAGGTGTACGCCGATCTCACACCTTTATGGTGGTCTTTGAGTTTGGGAGCGTGCTTGGGAGGTAACGGTACGGTTGTTGGGGCTTCCGCAAACGTCGTGGCGTTAGCCTTGCTAAAACGATCGTACAAAAAAGAGATAAGCTTCTTTAAATTTTTGAAATACGGTAACGTGGGTTTGGGGACGGACATTTTACTTTTCAACCTTTACGTGCTGGGGGGGTATGGACATGGGAAAGGGGACGTACGTGTTGATAGTTGAGGTGAAAAATCCTTTAAAGATACGAGTGGGAGCGTTGGGAAAGATGCGTTTTGAAAGCGGCATGTACGCTTACGTGGGTTCGGCGATGAGTTCTCTTTCCAAAAGGATAGAAAGACATTTGAAAAAGGTGAAGAAACTTCATTGGCATGTGGATTATCTCACGTCTTCTGAAGATGTAGAAATTAAAGAAGTTTACGTTTTTTACGCTAAGAAGAGGGAAGAGGAGATATCGATGAAATTTTCACAAAGATACACAGGCGTTAACGGTTTTGGAGCTTCGGATATGAAACGAGTTAACTCCAATCTTTACATCGTTGACGATGAAGTGAACGATCTTATCCTTTCTTTGGGCGGTGTGAAATTTGAAAAAGCGTTTTCCAGCGACGATTGATGGACTAGGTGCGGCAATAGCTTACAAAAGGCTTCATCCACAGGCGAAAATCTCTCTTTGTGGAAGAAAAAGCTATCTCTTGGAGAAGTTTCCCCAAATTCGAGAAGTCGATATCCATGAAGATGAGGAGAATTCAATTGACGAAAAAACTTCATCTTGCGCTTCGTTAACCTCGTATTTCGTGCTCGAAATGGAGAAGAAAAAATTCCATTTAAAAAGAGATGATGCACTCTTATTCGCCCATGCCATCTATCTTTCAACTCATGCCCTTACGAGTAAGAACACCTCTTTTTGGGATTTGGAAGCTCTCAGTTTTTGTTTCAAACACGGAGGAAATTTATCCGACATAAAGGTTCAGATTTCTCCGTTGGGCTCTTTTCGTACCGCTTTCGAGATAATGACAAAACCGGTGAAAAGCGTTGAAAGCGAGTTAAGTGTTTCTCAAATAGCCGATATGATAAAACGCACAGGATTTACCGGTTTTCCTGTAATAGATGAAAGAAACAAAGTGATCGGCGTTGTAACGAAAAAAGACGTTGAAAGGGCCATGAAAGCCCACGTGGAAGATTTGCAATTGGTCATGAGCATTCCGCCAATAGTGGTGAGAAAAGATGCGACTCTTGAAAAAGTTGGCCAGATGATGGCCCTTCACGATATCGGAAGGGTGATCGTCGTCGATGATGAAATGCATCCCGTTGGAATAATAACACGCCGAGATTTGGTCAGGGCCGTAGTTTCGCTCAACGAAGAAGGAGAGCTAACTTTTGACATATCTCGTGAAATGAAAAAAAACGTTTCTCCTTTTCTCTTGTCTTTGTTGATGGAAATCGGAAATTTTGCCGATAAGCGTGGAGAAAGGGTTTACGCCGTCGGAGGCTTCGTAAGAGACCTTCTTATGGGGCGTGCCAGTTTAGATGTGGATATCGTTGTGGAGGGAGATGGGCCTGAATTTGCCAAAGAATTCGCCAAAGAAAAGGGAGTTAGATTGAAATCTCATTCGGAATTCAAAACGGCAACCCTTTTCATAGACGGTATATCCATCGATATGGCAACGGCGAGAACGGAGTATTACGAAAATCCTGGTGCCCTACCAAGAGTGGAATCTTCAAATTTGCGAAAAGATCTCTACAGACGCGATTTCACCATCAACGCCATGGCCATAGCGTTGAATCCAAATGATTTCGGCACGCTCATAGATTTCTTTGGTGGAAGAAAAGATTTGAGAGACGGCGTGATAAGAGTCCTTCATAGCATGAGTTTTGTCGAAGATCCCACCCGAATTTTAAGGGCCTTGAGATACGCCGCGCGTTTTAAGTACAGATTGCAGGATAAAACGGAAATGTTGCTCAAGGACGCTCTACGTCATCACTACCTCAAAGCCGTGAGTGAAGCCAGAATAAGAGCTGAATTGGAAAAGAGCTTGAAAGTGGACTCGCCGGCGGAAGTTTTTGATTTGTTTCAAAAGTATGGAATTTTTGAAATCTTTCCATGTAGAAGAGAAGTGGATTTTTACAGATATTTCGAAATCGTGAGAAAAATGGAAGGAGAATTCAACGTTTTTTATTCTATAATCTTACTCTTACTAAAACCTTGTGCCAAAAACATGGTAGAGGAGATATTCAAAAAGTACGGTATCCCGAAAAAGTTTTTGGAAGTGTTCAACAAGATTTACGATTCGTCGTTTTTAACGATGTTGCAAAAAGCACAGCGGACTTCGTCCATCTTCTTCTTGCTCGAAAAAATTCCAAAAGAAGCGTTGGCAACGTTGGCATATGAAAACGAGAACGTAAGAGAAAAAATCTTCCTCTTTCTCAAGATAAAAGATGTTAAACTCGAAAAAGTGAATGGCACACTGGTGAAAGAATATGGATTTGAAGGCACGGAAATTGGAAGGATCATGAAAGAGATATTGAAATTGAAATTGGATGAAGGCATGGATGAATTGGAAGCGCTGAAAAAAATCATAAAAGGTGATATAAGTTGAAGAAGTTCGTCATCTACGTGATTTCGATGATAGTGGTATCGGCCATAACAATATATCTCTTGAATTCGTTCGGTGGAGGTATAGATTGGGCAAGGATAATTCAGTTTTTCTTTCGTGAATGGTGGGGAGTCATAGGTTTGTTTTCCCTTTTAGGTTCTTGGATGGCCGATGCGGGCGTCATATATCTTTTGACAAGAAAAGGTTCAAATGAGAAGTTCGGCTTTTTCAGATCTTTGAAAACGACGATTATAGGTGCTTTTTTCGGAATGATAACTCCTTCTTATTCCGGTGGCCAACCGATGCAGCTCGTTTACATGAGCAGATGTGGTGTTTCACTTGGAACTTCTACCTCTGTGATGGTGTTGAGATTCGTCGTCGAACAAAGCGCACTTGAATTCATGGCGATACTTTCCTTACCGCGCGCTTTACATTTAATGCATAGAGTTCCAGCCGTGGTTTCCTTGGCTTTTATAGGCTTCAGCATTTCAACTGCCATGATCGTGTTTTTGATAACTTTCAGTTTAAGCAGAAAAGTTTACGATAAGATCTTTGGTCTTTTCAAATGGGTTGTGGCTTTGTTCAGATTCAGCAAAAAGCTAAGACCCAAAATAGACGATTTTTTGGTGAAAATAGACAAAGAGATCGCCCAATACGCTCGAAGTGCCAAAACTTTGAGCAAAGATCCGTGGCTTTTGACGTCAACATTTTTTTTGGGCTTTGTTTCAAATTTTCTGATTTTCGTGACGGTTTACAGCGCGATAGTTTCGATTGGAGTGCTTAAGAACGCCTTATCTTCGTTGTTGGATGTTGTGTCAATTCAGTCTTTGGCTACCATGATCATATATTTTTCTCCAACTCCGGGAGCTTCGGGCGTCGCCGAGGGAGGATTTTACCTTTTCTTTTCGCCAATAGTCCCCCACCGTTATTTGGGAACCGTTACCCTTGAATGGAGAACGTTGACCTATTTTATCCCGTTGGCCATAGGATTTTTCGTGGTGCTTTTCGAATCTATGAGACACGTCAAAAAAGCTCCGCAAGATGAGAAAACGTAAAAAGTGATATAATTCAAAAAGAAGAGCCAAGCGTTTGCTTGGCCTTTGGCTGGGAGAGGAGGATTCGAACCTCCATTAGCGAATCCAGAGTCCGCCGTCCTGCCGTTAGACGATCTCCCAGAGCGATAAAATATTACCATTTTGAAAGGGGGTTTGTCAACATTTTGAAAAAAGTTGTGATTTTAGTCGTCGTGCTTTCGTTGATTTCATCAGCGATTTTCGCTTCAACGTACTTCTCTTTTAGAAATGTTGAATGGTCTTACACGTATTCCAAAAAATGGGGGAATCTTTATTTCATGGGAATAATAGGAACAACCGGTGTTGGCGTGGCTGGAGGATACATCACGGAGATACCCATAAGAAAAAAGGTGGGATTTCTCAATCCCGTTGTTGGAAAAAGTGCTTACGCCATCGCGTTGGGAATGAATTTCAACAAAAACGCCCCAACGGTCGCGGCGTACTTCAAATACGAACTCACTCATTTGATAGCTCCATTCATATACGATGTTCAATTGACGGCTGGAAATTACGGGTTACCAAATTTCGGTGTGGAACTCAACGGCAGGTCTTATTTGACATTTTTAAACGTTTCTTTGTACGCTAAAGAACATATGGAACTGGTGTTTCAAACCTACATGGAGAATTTTGGGCTGTTGGACGCCTCATTTGAAAAACTAAAAGGCACTTTTGCCTTCACCGATGAGATCGGTCCGTTTATTTCCTCAACGCTGGGAATGAGCGTGTGGAGAAATCTTTCTTTGGACGTTGGATTGGGTTACAACGGTAACGTCGGATTGAATTTCGGCCTTTCATCTTTAAAAAGCGATATGAACGGTGGATGGTGGTTAAGATTCATGTCAAACGCACTCGGCCCAACTTTCCTGTTAGATCTTCATTTGGAAG
Organism: uncultured Mesoaciditoga sp.; assembly: GCA_964503355.1. Lineage (GTDB taxonomy): Bacteria > Thermotogota > Thermotogae > Mesoaciditogales > Mesoaciditogaceae > Mesoaciditoga. The sequence continues at coordinate 28 of CAZCZS010000015.1, read as the reverse complement.
ACGCCGAGTTGATCGCGGGATACAGTAG
>CAZCZS010000014.1:0-26248 GCA_964503355.1 uncultured Mesoaciditoga sp. | reverse complement strand
ATAAGCAATTGGCTTAATAAATTTCTCTATCCAAGACTCTGCAAAAGTAATAGATAAGGCGTTTATCTTCAAGCCTTGAAAAACAACGAACATAGGAGGGAGAAAGCATGACAATTACCAGCGTGATCCAAGTTGTTAATTTGATCCTTTTAATAATTATCGCATACGCAATGTGGAAAATATGGAAAAAATTCATGAAATAATCGCATTTTCTCTGTTGCAATAAAACATATGTGAATGAGGAATTGAAAAAATGCTCTATTATGAACCACCTTGATTATACTATGTTGAATGTTCAATCTCAACACTTCATAAATTGCAAGATAAACCTGCCTGCAATTGTAAAGCGGGCATAAGTGAAAGAAGGCGAGAAAAATGTACAGATTCATTCCAACATGAATCATCTTCATCTCAACACAAAGTATCTAATTGAGAGGAGATGTCCATAATGAAAAAAGTCTCGTTGTTGTTTGTGTGTACCATTCTGTTGGGAATTATGATCGGTTTTTCTGCAGGAACGTACACGATTCACCTAACGCCTTACTATTCCGGAGCTTATTCGTACATACCACCTAGCGGCGCCTTTATAAACGGTCATAAGATAAGCGCGAATGAGGAGATAAATCTTTCAACAATCCCTCCAAAAGCTTTGAAATCCTATCCCCAAGTAAAAGATGCCCTCTACGGTTCTTTTAAATTGGCAGGTAAAGATATCTACGTGATGGTTTCAAATGAGAATGGAGCTTTGAAGATATTCCTTTCCAAGACGGGCGCCAATTTCATCGACAAATGCGATAACGTGAGAATAGGATTGAACACTTTTCACACGCCGTCTCTTTCAAATTACGAAACGTTGGTGAACGTTCACGTAAAGCACAACGGTGTTGAATACACGTATCCAATAATTCTTCTTCTTTCCGTGAAAAGTGGTAAAGTACTCCCCACCATGTACTATTGGACGGCTTCTTTCATGCAAGGAAGAATAAAGATAAACGGAAAACTTCACAACATAATTCTTGGAAATCTGAGCGGTGAAGGAGATTACTCGGATGAATCGGCCGATGCCATAAGCGTGGACAGTTTGAATTTTGTGAATTCAAAGAACATCTTCTATCCAGCTAACAGTCTGGTATTGGATGGGATGAAATACGATGTGATTTCCATATCTCCGGCCGGCACTGAAATGGTGATAAAATCCACGAATGAAAAGGTTGAAGAAAACTCATTAACCGTTGGCAAAGTGTTTCCAAATTTGAATATGACTTTCCTTGACGGAACGCGTGCATCTTTATCGTCTTTCAAAAACGATGTGGTAATCCTGTACGTTTGGAAAATCCCGTATAACTTTGCCTTGCAAGGTCCAAATATAACCATAAAGGACACGATGTTGAACACGCTTGAGAAAGTGTACAACACGTACAAAGCCAAAGACTTAAAAGTGATCATCGCGCCGTTGCGCTACAATCTCGGTGACCAAGATTCGTGGTTCGGTAAATGGGATGACAAAGCTGTGGAAGAGATGATGAGCTACAACGGCTTCGATTTTGAAGTTTTAACTTTAAAGAGTGCTCAAAGTATCGTAAAAGAGCTCGGCTTAGACTCTTACCTGACACATGCGTACATCCTTGGAAAGAAGAACGTGCTTCTTTTGAAATCCCCCTTGATGGTGAGGAATATATTCCAAAGCTTCAACGCCGTTTCTGTGTCTCAAGAACAAATCTTGAATTTCGTAGATTCACTTTTTTGAATAAAATGAAAATGCTCCGCTTCAGCGGAGCATTTTCATTCATCGCATGGCAGTTTTTATCTCTTCCATACCCTCTTTGAAATAAGCGTGAGGCATATCGGGTGTGTTGTGAGCCATTCCAACTTCTCCATGTCTATCCACTATTATTATTCCGGCTTCCGTTCCAACGGTGTTGTCAAGATAATTCAAAACGGCTTCGGCCGCGTGAGAAGCGTCCAAGCCCATGTTTAAAAAGTCCGCGGCCACTTTCGTTATAAGCACTCTCATCATTCCCTCTCCCAAACCGGTTGAAGAAGCCGCACCGAACGGGGTCGCGTATGTTCCGGCACCTGGAATAGGGGTGTCTCCAACTCTACCCAAGAGTTTCAAAAAAACTCCTCCGGTTGACGTCGCAGCCGCCGTTTCACCATGCGAATCGACCGCTACCGCTCCAACCGTTCCATGAAGAAATTCAGGATGTTCTTGAAACAACTTTCTCAATTTTGGCCAATCTTTGTAATCACCATTTATGAATTGTTTTCTGTATTTTTCCCACTGTTCTTTGCGTTTTGGCGTGATAGGATCATGATATTCAAATCCCATGAGCTTCGCGAAGTCATTCGCCCCGTTTCCAGCCAAGAGCACGTGATCCGTTTTTTCCATAACTTTTCTCGCCAAACTTATCGGATGTCTTATGTTCTTCACTCCGGCAACGGCTCCGAAGTCTAGATTTGGACCGTAGGCTATGGCCGCATCCATCTCCACTTCACCGTCGAAGGTTAAAACCGCACCCGTTCCGGCGTTGAAAAGCGGATCGTCTTCCAAAACGTTTACGGCCGCCTCAACGGCATCCAGGGCCCTTCCACCGTTTTTAAGTATTTCCAGTCCAGCTTCCACCGCTCTTTTCATTCCGTTTTCCACATCTTTTGGTTCTTTTTCTCTTACCCTGCCAGCTCCACCGTGGGCTATTATGGCGTACATTCATGCTCCCTCCTTCTAAAACTGACTTCTGTTCTCTTTCTTCCTCATGGTTCTTTCTAAAGCTATATCATCCATGATCTTTTGCTCTTGACGTAGCACTTCAAGATCGTGAGAATTCTTTTGCAATTCCTTCAATTTTTCCAAAGCTTTTTGCTCATGATAGAGTTTCGTGTATTTATCTCTCAATTCGTCTAAGCGTTTTTCAAGCGATACCAATTCACTTACCTTTTCTTTTCTTTCACGATAAAGGGATTGAATGTAATTCATCCATTCTAATATGAGTTTTACACCTGTCAAGCCTTCATCCATTCTCTTTTGAGCCTTTGAAATTTCGTTTGTCAGGCTTTCAATTTCATCCTTGAGATTTTCAATTTGAGAATTCAATTTTGAAATCTCCAGTTTAAGCAATTCCAAAGACGAATTCTTTATATCTAAAAGCTTTTGAAGGCTGAATTTAAATTTCTTCATTTTCTCCTCGTTTCACCGTTTATCCTCTTTTTAAGATTTTCAACATTTGAGAAAGCAAGGTTGGTGAAGTTGCCAAAATGCTCTTGGAATATATGTTGAATTCGTCTGAGAAAAGATCCATGACCACTCCACCGGCTTCTTCCACGATCAACGCGCCAGCGGCCATATCCCAAGGTTTGAGCTCGTATTCCCAAAAACCGTCTATCCTGCCCGCGCCAACGTAGCACAGATCCAAAACGGCGCTCCCGAATATTCTTACCGCTCTCACCTTTCCAAAAAAGGATTCGTAATCTTCCAACACTTTTTCTCTCATGTGAACCGCACTGTATTGGTAGCCGGTGTTCACAACTGCATTTTCCAGTTCATCCAATTTGCTCACGTATATGTGTTCACCGTTCAAAAAGGCCCCTTCACCTTTCACGGCCTCAAACAGTTCGTTCATAAACGGATCGAAAACCACGGCGGCTAGAGGTTTTGCATTGTAAGTGATCGCTATCGAAACGCACGAATGCGGGATCTTTTTCGAAAAATTCGTAGTTCCGTCTATCGGATCTATCACCCACATGTAATTGTCTGGTTTATCTTTTTCGTTCATACCGGTTTCTTCACCAAAAACCACATCGTTCGGAAAGGCAAGTGAAATTCGCTCTTTTAACTTATTTTCCACCTCCACATCGACGTTGGTGACGATATCGTAAAAACCACTCTTTTCTTTAGTCCACTTCAGATCTTTCCCGCCTTTTTTGATCACGTTTCCAACTTCGCACGCCAAACCTTTTGCGAATTCAAATCTCATCAACACCTCTTTATCCATGCTATCAGACCTTTCTAACGGTTATGCCCTCTGTTGAATCAAGCTTGTCTATAAGCGATGTGAAAGCTTCGTTGATCTCAGCGTCGGAAAGCGTTCTATCCATGGAACCATACGTTATGGTGAGCGTTAAACTGTAAACGCTTTTCGGGATGTTTTTACCCTGGTAAAGGTCGGAGACTTTGACGTCTGTCACGTATTTCGAAGAATTCCGAGCCATTTCCAATATCTCTTTGGCTTTTACCTTTCCCTTCTCTACGAACATTGAAAGATCTTTAAAGGATGAAGGATATTGGGAATATCTCTTGTACTCCACCGTTTGTCTGTTGGAAAAAAGGCTTTCCAAATCGAATTCCGCGTAGTGAATCGGGACTTTCACATCCAAGTAATCGGATACATCCTTGGAAATTTCTCCTATCTTACCTATAACCCTTCCGCTCAAAGATATTTCGGCGCTTCTCAAAGGTTCAAACCCCTTCATGTCCTTTTGTACGAAATCCGCCTTCACGTGGAGGGAATCGAAGAGGTTTTGAACATCTCCCTTCAAATTCAATATTGCGGAATTTCTCTTGTCAGTGTAATCATCCTCGTTCAATCTTCCCGCAGAGATGAATGCCATCATCTCTTTTTCTCTCTTTTCGCCTTTTGAGTTGAACACCCTTCCGATTTCGAAAAGTCTCACGGCTTTCTGTTGATGTTTCAAATTGTACGCCGAAACGTTCAACAATCCAAAGACCAAACTTGGGCGCATCAAAGACATTTCAGGAGACAACGCGTTTAAAAGCCTTGGTGCGTTCCACTTTCCATCATCGAATTTTTCAACCATTTTCGGATCGACAAATGGATACGTAATGGCTTCATAGTAGCCCAAACCGGTTGCGATTTTTTTTGCTTTCATCTTGAAGTTCCACCATTCGTTCTTCTTCGAGAATATGAATGGTAATGAACGAGAATGAGGAAGTGCGTCCAAGCCGTGTATCCTGGCGAATTCTTCTATGAGATCCACATCCTGAGATATATCCCTTCTGAACGTTGGAACGATCACGCTCCATCCGCTTTCTTTTCTTTCAACATCCATTCCAAGTCGTGAAAAACAATCCTCCACTTCATCGAAATCGGTGGAATAGGCCACGTAAGAATCGAGTTTTCCTTTTGAAAGGAAAACTCTTCTTTTTTCAACCTTTTTAGGATATCGATCCACGCTGGCCACGACTTTTCCTTCTGCGAGTGAAGTTACAAGTTCAACTAGTCTCTTGGCCACCAATTCGGTGTCGTTGGCATCAACACCTCTTTCAAATCTGAAAGAAGCGTCCGTGGAAAGGTTCAGACGTTTAGAAGCTTTTCTCACTCTAACAGGATCGAAAGTGGCTATTTCAAGAAGAACACGTTTTGTCGAAGACGAAACTCCGCTTTCTTGTCCCCCCATAACTCCGGCTATGGCAAGGGGGTTTTCTCCATCTGTTATCAGTATCTCGCCACCATCGAATTCGTACTCCTTTGAATTGAGGGCAAGTAGCTTTTCGCCCTTTTTGGCATCCCTTATCACCAATTTGGAAGAGGGAATTTTATCGTAATCGAAAGCGTGAACGGGATGTCCGAGTTCCATCATGACGTAATTGGTTATATCCGCGATGTTGTTTATGGAACGCAGACCAACGGATGCCAACCTTCTTTTCAACCAAAGCGGCGAACTTTTCACCTTCACATCATCCATTCTCACTGCCATGTATCTCCAACAACCGTCGGTTTTTATTTCAACCTCAACTCCACCCGTTGGAATAGAAATGGAAGGTTCTGGAATTCTAAACGGTTTCTTTTCGACCACGCCAACTTCTCTGGCCAGTCCAACGTGCGAAAGGCAATCCGGTCTGTTTGGTGTGATCTCAAGCTCAAAAGTGGTCAAGTCCAATCCGAGGAGTTCTTTAACATTCGCACCGATTTCTACCTCTTTTTCCAATTCTTCAAAGCGAAAGACGTGATCGGAATGAGATTCCAAGCCGAGTTCTTCCAAGGAAAACATCATCCCATCCGTTTTTACACCTCTTAACTCAGAGGGTTTAACTTCCTTTCCGTCAGCGGTTGAAGCTTCGAATGCGGGCCCGAAGGCCACCATGTCTCCGACTTTTACGCTCAAATCGGAAGTTACCGTCGTGTACTCTTTTTCCCCAACATTCACAACACACACGTTTAGTTTATCGGCGTTGGGATGTTTCTTCACGCTCACAACTTTTGCACACACCACTCCCCTTAACTTTTCGAAGGGTTTCTCTATCTCTTCCACTTCGCTACCGGACATGGTCAATTCGTCCGCCAGTTTTTCAACATCTTCGTTCGCATCTATGTAATCTTTTAACCATTGAACGTTGAGCTTCAAGTCGTATCACTCCTTAGAAGAGTTTCAAAAAATTTATGGAATTTCTTGGAAATTCGCGTATATCTTCAACGCCGTATTTGAGCATCGCAAGTCTTTCAATCCCCATTCCAAAAGCGAATCCTTGCCATTCATCCGGATCGAGGCCAACGTTTCTCAGCACGTTTGGATGAACCATTCCAGCTCCCAGCAACTCAAGCCAACCGCTTTTTCCGTGAGAGAACGACACATCCACTTCAACACTTGGCTCTGTGAATGGGAAATAATGGGGCCTGAATCTCACCACTTTATCTTCACCCAAAACCGCTTTTATCACGTTTTCCAACGTCCCTTTCAGATCCGCTATCGATACGTTCTTATCTATGGCGAGACCTTCTATCTGAAAAAAAGCGGGGAGATGCGAGGCATCGTAGTCTTTCCTGTAAACTCTGCCAGGAGAGATGACCCTCAAGGGTGGCTTTCTCGATTCCATAGTTCTTATCTGCACGGGCGAAGTGTGAGTTCTCAGCAAGTTATCATCATCCACGTAAAAGGTATCATGAAGATCCCTGGCGGGATGCCATTTGGGCGTGTTAAGGGCTTCAAAATTGTAATAGGTGGTCTCTATTTCTGGGCCTTCAACAACTTCGAATCCCATTCTTTCAAACACTTCGACACATTCTTCCATCACCTGTGTTATAAGATGTAAACGTCCTACCGCCCGCTTCGCGCCCGGAATGGTGAGATCGATGCTCTTTTCTAACGCTTTCTTTTCCGCTTGAAGCGCTTTGAACTCTTCCATCTTAGATGATAAAATCGATTCCACTTCTTTTTTAACCAAATTAAGCGTCTTACCGAATTCCGCTCTTTCTTCATCCGGAAGATCTTTCATCTTTTTGAACTGTTCTTTCAAAAATCCCTTCTTGCCCAATATGGAAATACGGGCCTTTTCAACGTCTTCAAGGCTTTCCAACTTTTCCAGCTTTTCCTTTATCGAGTTCATCAACATGTCACGAATGTTCTTCATAAGGAAATTCCCCCATTTTCATGGATTTATTGAAAATTATAACACGCTTAGATCGGATTTGATTGAATTCGTCAAGACGAGCTTAAAGCTATTGAATTCACATCTTGTTGAATTCATAAAATTCATTCAGAAAAACGTTCAAAAAACGCATTTCATTTGAAACTATTCAAATGATAAAATTCTCTTGTAATGAAAAATTGAATACGTACACCTTGTATAATCCCGGGAATATGGCTCGGGAGTTTCTACCAAGCAACCGTAAATTGCTTGACTACAAGGGTGATTGGGTTTTGGGATCACTCTTGTAGAGTGATTTTTTCTTTTTGGAGGTGAGCATATGGAATTGCTCCGAAGCGGTAAGGTGAAATCCGTGTACCGCGAAGATGACGATAACGTCATCATCGAGTTCAGAGATGACATCACGGCGGGAAACGGTGAAAAGCACGATCTTCTTGAGGGAAAAGGAAAATTGCTCAACACCATCAACGAAATCTTCTTCAAAACGCTTTCTTCGCAAGGACTTCCCATCCATTACGTTCGCAAAATCTCGGAAACATCTTTTCAAGCAAAGAATTTGGACATCATCCCACTGGAAGTTGTGGTGAGAAATTACGCGGCCGGTTCGTTTTGCAAAAGGTATGGTGTAAAAAAAGGAAAAAAATTGGGACCAATCGTGGAATTCTTTTTAAAGGATGATGAACTCTCAGATCCGCTTATATGTGATGAAACCATAAAAGCTTTGAATTTGGCGAACGAGGCGGAAATATCCAAAATGAGAGAATTGGCTTTACGTGTGAACGACATACTAGTTCCATTTTTGGATGACCATTCGATAATCTTGGCGGATTTCAAGATAGAGATCGGAAAACACAAGGGAACGCTTATGGTAGGCGATGAGATAACCCCAGATACGTGTAGATTTTGGGATAAGGAAACGATGAATTCAATGGACAAAGACGTCTACAGAAATTCGAACTTCAATCCTCTTCAGGGATACGAAGAACTTCTTCGGAGGATATCGATATGAAGTACAGATTCTTGGTCAAAACGAAAATGGCTCCAAACGTATTCGATCCGCAAGCCGCCACCGTTGAAAGATACCTTCAAAATCATTCTTACGCTGTGAGCAAGCTAGAGATGGGAAAAACTTTCGAATTCGATGTGGAAGCCCCTTCAAAAGTTGAAGCTCTCAAGATTGTTGAGCGTCTTTCACAAGAAGTTTTGATCAATCCGATACTTGAAATCTACGAGGTAGAAGAAAGATGACAAAAGTGGCCGTTGTGGTTTTCGAGGGAACCAATTGCGAAAACGAGACGTTTGAGGCTTTGAAAACATGCGGATACGATACCGAGTACGTTTGGTTCGATTCACGAGTTTCTCTGATGAAATACGATGCTGTGATACTTCCCGGTGGCTTTTCTTACGGAGATTATCTCCGACCCGGAGCCCTCGCGCGCTTCACGAACATCATGAAAAGCGTTGAAAAATACGTGGAATCTTCTCGGGGTGTGGTGATGGGAATATGCAACGGTTTTCAAATATTAACCGAAGCCGGTCTGTTGCCGGGGGCGTTCATGAGGAATTCAAGTGGAAAATTCGTGTGCAAAATGGTGGATTTAAAGGTTGAAAACGAAATATTTCCCTTTGAATCTTTGAGACTGTACGTGGCACACGGTGATGGCAATTTCGTGATAGATGAAAGTGATTTTGAAAAGCTAAGGAGAAAAAAACGCATACTCTTCACTTACAAAGACAATCCAAACGGTTCTTTTGAGAACATAGCCGGTGTCGCAAACGAAGAATTCAACGTTTTTGGAATGATGCCACATCCGGAACGCTCTGCCTTTCCCTTCCACGAAAACATGGACGGATTGAAGGTTTTCAAATCTTTAATCGAGAAAGGAAGAAAAAAAGATGGTAGATGAAAAGACGTTGAAGAAGTTTTCACTCTCCAAATCGGAATACAAACTCATCGTGAAATCGTTGCAAAGAGAACCCAACGAAACGGAATTTTACATATTTTCGGCGATGTGGTCGGAACATTGCGGATACAAGCATTCAAAACGCTTGATCAAAGAACATTTCAAACCATCACAAGAAAACGCTGGAATCGTTTGGATAGAAGATATAGGAGTGGCCTTTAAAGTTGAAAGCCATAATCATCCATGCGCGGTGGAACCGTTTCAGGGGGCAGCGACGGGAGTGGGAGGAATAATAAGGGATATCATAGCGATGGGAGCGCGACCGATCGCTTCGTTGGATTCACTTCATTTTTCCGATCCGTCTTCTCCACTCATGGAGGGAGTGGTAGCGGGAATAAGTTCGTATGGAAATTCCATAGGCGTGCCAACGGTGGGAGGAGAAGTGCGTTTTGAGAAGGTTTATTCCAAAAACCCACTGGTGAACGTCATGGCCGTTGGAACGGTGGAGAGAAGAAAATTAAAAAGCGCGAAAACTTTACAATGTTCAAGCGTCGTCATGGTAGGCTCAAAAACGGGAAGAGATGGTCTTCACGGCGCCTCGTTCGCATCAAGAGAGCTTGAAGGAGAAGGAAAAGACAGACCGTCTGTTCAAGTTGGTGATCCATTTGCCGAAAAACGTCTGATAGAGGCGACTTTGAAGATAAGCGAGTTGGATTCCGTTTTGGCGGTTCAAGACATGGGGGCGGCCGGAATTCTAAGTTCAACTGTGGAAATGGCCGATCGTGGCTCTAAGGGGCTGATCATTCACACAGACAAAGTACCACTTCGTGAAAAGGGGATGAAAGCGTGGGAAATACTCTTAAGCGAATCACAAGAAAGAATGGCGTTTTTGGTTAAAAAGGGACATGAAGATGAGGTAAAAAGAATAGCCGAAAAATGGGAATTGGAGTTCGCCGTTATAGGAGAAACGAACGAGTCAAAACTCTTCGAAGTTTACCACGACGGTGAGAAATTGGCGAGTTTACCCGTTGACTTGGTAAGCAACGCCCCGGATTTGTCCAGAGAAATCGAAAGAGAATATCCGCTCTCCGTTAAAAATTCTCAGTACAACGCAAAAGTAAGGGAAAAAATCATGGAGCTGTTGGCTCATCCTACCATCTCCTCGAAAAGATACGTCTTCGAAAGATACGATTACACGGTTAGGGGAAAGACGATAAAAATACCTTCAAGCGATGCGGCTGTTGTTCATTTGAAAGGAGATAAAGCCCTCGCCCTGTCGATGGATTCCAATCTTAGATACACGCAACTCAATCCGTTGGAGGGAACGAAAGCGGTGCTCTTTGAAAGCTGCGCGAATGTGGTAGCATCCGGCGGAAAACCCTTGGGTGTTACCGACTGTATGAATTTCGGGAATCCCGAAGAAGAAGAAGTTGCTTCGCAATTTTACGCCTGTGTGAAAGGATTGCAAGAAGCCGCCGACATCCTTGAAATCCCGATAACGTCTGGAAACGTCTCATTCTACAACGAATCCAAGGGAGTATCCATTCCTCCCTCTCCCGTCGTTGGCGTTGTGGGAGTGGTGCAAGATTGGAAGAAGATACCTAAATCCACTTTCGTCAAAGAAGGCGATATCGTTTACCTTGTTGGAAAGGGAGAGGTTCCAACCAACTCCGCGTCTTTTTACCTCGATCGTCTTGATGAAGAAGATTCTAAAAAGGCCTTTCCAAAGGTGGATTGGAATTCATGTAAAGAAACTTTAAACGCGATGTACACCGCCGTTCAGAAGGAATTGTGCGAAGCGGTTCACGATATTTCCGAAGGCGGAATCGCACTCGCATGTGCGGAAATGGTCGTGAATGGAAATCACGGTGCGATTTTGAACTGTGACTTTCATCCGTTTGAAGAGTATCCCGCACGTTTCATAGCCGAAGTCGCCGAAAACAAGATCGAAGATTTCGAGAGGCTTTTGAATGACAAAAAAGTGGATTTTGCCAAAATCGGGAAGGTCAAAGGGCGAGATTTGATCTTCAACGGCGAGACGATCTCATTTAACGATATGAAAAAAGCTTACGAGAGCTTTGGTGAAAGAGCATGAAAGAAAAATGCGGATTGTACGGTGGCATCTTTTCGAATATAGCGTTGGAGTTGAAGAGGGGACTTTTTTCCCTTCAGCATAGGGGACAAGAATCCTGTGGAATATCCGTCTTGGAAGATGGAAAAATCAAAACGATAAAAGGAATGGGATTGGTGAGAAACGTTTTAACGGATGAAAGAATAACCCCTTTGAAAACGGATATGGGTATCGGACACGTGAGATATTCAACGGCCGGCACGAGTGAAATAACGAATGCCCAACCGCTCGAACTGACGTACAAAGGATCCAAAGTCGCAATAGCCCACAACGGTAATTTGCAGGATCAAGAGGAAATGTTGAAAAACATCGAAGATAGCGGACAGATATTCATCACGAATTCAGATACCGAGATCTTCTTGCACGAACTCGTTCAACACTTCAAAACTCCCCCCATCGATTGGGAGCCGACGGAAATGGCGAGCGTGCTTTTCAAATTAAAAGGCGCTTTTTCGTTGCTTTTCTTGTTCGAAGATAAAGTGGTGGCCATTCGTGATCCGCTTGGATACAGACCTTTGTGGATAAGAAAAGATGAAAATTCGATCCTCTTTTCGAGTGAAGATTCGGCCTTTCCAGCAGGTGGTGAAGTTACCGAAATGGAAGCTGGATCCGTGGCTGTGGCGACAAAAGATGGTTTGTTTTACAAGAGATTGGAGAAGAGAAAGAAGATCGATCAATGCGTTTTCGAATACATATACTTTTCACGACCGGATTCGAACACCTTCAAAAGGAGCGTTTACGAAGTCAGGCAAAAACTCGGTGAAAAATGTGCGGAAGAAAATCCGATTGAAGCCGATGTGGTAATTCCCGTAATGGACAGTGGTTTGTTGGCCGCTGTGGGCTTCAGCAGAAAGACGAAAATACCTCTTGAGCCGGCTTTGATAAGGAATCCATGGGTTGGAAGAACTTTCATCGAGCCCTCAGCGCGCTCAAATGCCGTGAAGATGAAACTTTCGGTAGTTTCAAAGGTGTTGAAAGGAAAAAAAGTGGTTTTGGTGGACGATTCCATAGTTCGCGGGACAACTTCGAAAAGAATAGTGGAACTGGTCAAAAGCGCCGAACCTTCAGAAATTCACTTCAGAGTCGCGTCTCCGCCCGTGCTCTCTGAATGTTTTTGGGGCATAGACATAGCCCACAAAAATTCACTGATAGCTCGAAGAGGAATGGAAGAAGTCAAGAGATATTTGGGTGTGGATTCGCTGGCGTATTTAAGCCTTAAAGGCATGTGTGAAGTGCTCGGTGGATGCGACGATTTCTGCGTTAAATGTTTCAAAGGAGAGATCTAAATGAATTACGAAGAAAGTGGAGTAAGTGTAGACAGGGCGAATTCGATGATCGAAAAGGTAAAAACCCTGTTTGGTGAAAATATAGGTCCTTTCGCCGGTCAATACGAAATAGGAGGTGTTAGGCTTGTCGCTTCGGCAGACGGCATAGGAAGCAAGTTGGAATTGGAGATAAAGCATCATCGTATGGATAGCGCCGCTCAAGATCTCGTCGCGATGAACGTAAACGATCTTTTCTGCATGGGAGCAAAACCGCTCTTTTTTCTCGATTACATCGGTTGTCACCGCATAGAAGAAAAACTTTTAGAGCCTTTCTTCATTTCCTTAAAAAAGATCCTCGACGAACTGAAATGTTCACTTTTAGGCGGTGAAACGGCAGAAATGCCACGACTCTATCCGAAGGGAAAGATGGAATTGATGGGTTTCGTCGTTGGCAAAGTGGCAACACCAAATGGAAGAGCCTTTGGAAAACGCGAGGTGAAAAAAGGCGATCTTCTTATAGCTTTGCCTTCAAGCGGCCCTCATTCAAACGGTTACACACTCATAAATCATCTTATCGACGATGATTCCTTGAAAACAAGCGAAAACGTTCTCAGCTCTTTGCTCAATCCAACCAAGATATACGACTTTGAATTCGTAGATGGAATTCACGCGTGCGCGCACATAACGGGTGGTGGATTGATGGAAAACATGAAAAGAATCCTTCCAGATAACCTTTCGATGGAGTTCGAAGTGGGGGAGATTCCAAAGATATTCGAGATCATACAAAAAAGTGGGAAGATCAGCGATGAAGAGATGTTGAAAACCTTCAACATGGGAACGGGATTCGTGATAGCCGTTGATCCTTTGAAAGTTGAAAGCGTCATGAAAAAGGTTGAAAAGTTCAACCCGAGAATGGCAGGTGAGATCGAAGAATATGAAAAAGGTTGCCGTGTTAGGCTCAGGTAAGGGCACGAATTTTTTGGCGATTTTAAAGCGGGCAAGTCGAAAAGCGTGGGACGCTGAATTTCTTGCCATTTCCGACAAAAAAGATTCTGCTTTCATAGAAAAGGCGAAAAGTGAAGGCGTGAAATTCGAAGTCCTGCCCACGGAAAAACGCGACGAAAAACTGCTGGAAATTTTGAAAAGTTTCTCTCCCGATCTCATCGTCCTCGCGGGATACATGAAAATCCTTCCCTCAGCCATCGTGAAAACGTTCGAAGGTAAGATAGTGAACTTACACCCTTCCCTTCTGCCGGCTTTCAAAGGCGCGCACGCCATTCGAGACGCGTTTGAGTACGGAGTGAAGTGGACCGGCGTGACGGTTCATTTCGTAAACGAAGAACTTGATGCTGGACCGATAATCGCACAAGTTCCGGTTGAGCTGCGCCAAAACGATACATTGGAAAGTCTTCAAGAACGAATACACGATGCTGAACATGAGCTCTATCCTCGAGTTGTGGAGAAAATTCTATTCGGAGGTGAAAAATTTGAAAGCGCTTTTGAGCGTAAGTGACAAGAAAGATATCGAGAAATTCGCTTCTTCTCTTATAGAATTGGGCTACGAATTGTACGCCACTTCTGGAACGTCGAAATACCTTTCACAACGCAACGTAAGCGTTAAACCCCTGTCTGATATAACGGGTTTTTCCTCAAAGGCGAATGGAAGGGTGAAAACCTTAAACGAAAAGGTTTTTGAGATGATATTGGATCCGAATGATGATGATGTTTTTGACCTTATCGTGGTCAACCTTTACCCTTTCATGAAAGCGTCGAAAAAAGGCGAAAAAGAGATGGTAGAAAACTTCGACATAGGAGGCGTGGCGCTCTTAAGGGCAGGCGCGAAGAACTTCAACAGGGTAACGGTTATAAGTTCGCCACAACAGTACGAGAATTTTTTAAACGAATATCCTTTGAGTTTGCAAGAGCGAAAGAATTACGCAAGAGAGGCCCTTGAAAGTGTCGTGAAGTACGATTCGAATATACTATCTCATCTTTTTGAACATCCGTTTCAAGCCGTAGCGCAAGACGTGAAAAAATTAAGATACGGTGAGAATCCACATCAACAAGCCTACGTTTCAAAAGTTGAAACACCATCGATTTTGGACAATTTAAGAGTTCTGAAAGGTACGCTTTCTTACAACAACTACGTGGATGTTGTATCCGCTTCAAGAATGGTGCGAAGATTGGGAGATAAAAGCGTCGTCATAGTGAAACATACCAATCCATGTGGTGCTTGCATTTTCAGGGAAAACGAAGGTGAAACGTTTGAAAGGGCCCTTTCGTGCGATCCCAAATCGGCGTACGGTGGTGTTTTGTGCGTTAATTCGACAATCGACGCCGAACTCGCCGAGAAAATAAAACCTCATTTCTTCGATTTGATAATGGCAAGGTCCGTAAACGAAGAGGCCGTGGAAATTTTAAGAAAGAAAAAGGCTTCCCTTGTGGAATTTTCACCCTTTACTTCGAGAAAAGAGTGGAGGATCTTGGATGGAATGGCGTTGATTCAAGATGTCGATATGGACGAACCCTTCGAAACGCTCGAACACGTCACTTCAAGAAAAGCCTCACCGCAAGAGATGAACGACGTCAAATTCGGACTTGAGCTTGTAAGACACGTGAAATCAAACGCCGTCATCCTCGTCAAAAACGGAATGTTGATAGGTTTAGGTACTGGTCAAGTGAGCAGGGTGGACGCGGCGAAAATAGCCTTCGAAAAGGCAAAGGAGTTCGGTCATAGCGTGGAAGGATCTGTCATGATCTCAGATGGTTTCTTTCCATTCGCGGATTCCGTGGAATTCGGAATAGAAAAAGGTGTGAAGGTCTTCGTTGAACCCGGTGGATCTAAAAGAGATCGAGAAACCGTTCAAGCATGTGAAAAAGCGGGAACAACCTTGATCTTCACGCGAAGAAGGCTTTTCAAACATTGAGAGGTGAAAAGATGAAAGCGCTTGTATACGGTAACGGCGCACGCGAGCACGCGTTGGCGTGGAAACTGTCAAAAAGCGAAAGAATGGAAGAAGTTTTTTCCGTTTCTCCAAATCCCCTCATGCAAGAGGTAACCATCGCTGTGAATTTGAATTCCCAAGATGAACTGGTGGACTTTTGCAAAAAGGAAAAGATGGATTTCGTCGTCATAGGTCCCGAAAAGCCTTTGGCAGATGGAATAGTGGATGTTCTCGAAGATCATGGTATCCGTGCGTTCGGACCGAGAAAGAAGTTCTCATGGTTGGAATCTTCTAAAATCCTTTCCAAAGCGTTCAACGAAAGAAACGGTATCCCATGCGCTGAAGCTCTAAAAGTAGAAACGTTGGAAGATATGAAAAAAGCCATCAAGTACTTTAAACCACCTTACGTTTTAAAGGCGGATGGCTTGGCAGCTGGAAAGGGAGTCCTAACGATTGACGATGCCGAAGAAGCACTTGAGAAAGCGCAAGAGATGTTGAATGGAAAATTCGGTCAGGCATCCAAAAAGTTGTTGATAGAAGAATACCTCAAAGGAAAAGAACTCTCCGTCATCTGTCTTTACGATGGAAAAACGTTGTTGCCTTTGGAATTCGTTCGCGATCACAAAAAGCTCCTCGATGGAGATAAAGGCCCAAATACAGGTGGTATGGGAGCCTATTCGCCCGTCGGAATGGGCGATGAAACTCGAAATTCGATCTTCACGTTGCTAAAAAAGGTGGAAAATGCCCTCAAAGCGGAAGACGTGCGATATCACGGGGTGTTGTACGTTGGCATGATCTTGACCGGTGAAGGACCGAAAATTTTGGAATACAACGTTCGTTTTGGTGATCCCGAAGCGCAAGCTTTGATGGTTAGACTTGAAAGCGATCTCCAAGCGCTCATTTCCAACACGCTCGATGAGAAGTTGGAAAAGATCAAAATAAGTTGGTCGTCTTATTCAAACGTCTTGACAATCGCGTCAGAAGGATATCCCTTTAATCCGAAAAAAGATGTGGAAATAGGTGACTTTCATGCTTTAGCCTCAAGTCTAAACGTGCAAGTTTTTGGAGGGGCCGTAGTCAAAAGAGATGGAAGGTACTTTTCAAGCGGCGGAAGGGTTTTAAGCGTGGCCGCCGTTGGAGACGATGCGCACGAACGAACGCTCGAATTCGCCAACCGATTGGAATTTCCTTCGAAAATTTACAGAAAAGATGTGGTGTGATGTGAAAGTTTCCGTGATTCTTGGTTCTAAAAGCGATATGGAATTTGCCGAAGATGGAATAAAAATTTTGAAAGAGGCGAAGGTTGACTACGAAGTCAACGTTTATTCGGCCCATAGAGATCTTCAGAATTTGCTCAACTATTTAAAATCAACGAAAGATGTAAAGGTTATAATAGCCGTGGCTGGTCTGTCGGCGGCGTTACCTGGAATAGTGGCCTCTCAAGTTGATGTACCCGTTATAGGGGTTCCAAGAGACGTTGGCCCTCTCAACGGCATAGACGCTTTGCTTTCCATGGTACAGATGCCGAAGGGAATTCCGGTCGCGACGATGGGAATAGGAAAAACCGGAATGATAAACGCCGCGAAGATGGCCATAAGAATTCTGGGGGTGGTTTGAGTGAAAAAAGAAGAAATTTTGAAAATCGTGAAAGAAAAAGAATTGAAAATCGTGAGGCTTCAATTCACGGATTTGAACGGTACGCTCAAACAGGTGAGCGTGCCCGTATCGGAAATGGAAAGAGTCTTGAAGAACGACATAATGTTCGATGGTTCTTCAATAGAGGGATTCGCAAGGATAGAAGAATCCGACATGTATTTGAAGCCGGACTTGGAAACTTTCACGCTCATCCCGTGGGAGGATTTCAAATCGGCAAGGATGATATGTGATGTGATGAACTCAGACGGTACAGACTTTGAAGAATCTCCCCGCTACATCTTGAAAAAAGTGATAAACGAAGCGAAAAAAATGGGATTTGAAGCCTATGCCGGACCTGAACCGGAATTTTTCCTCTTCGAAAACGATGATTCCATTCAAAAAAGCGAATCGTTACTTGATGAAGGTAGTTATTTCGACATGCTGCCTTTGAGCAAAAGTGAACTCGCACGAAGAGAAATGGTTCAAGCGCTTGAAGATATGGGATTCAAAGTTGAAGCGGCTCACCATGAAGTGGCGCCTTCTCAACATGAAATAGACTTTCGATACGCCGACATCATGACGACGGCTGATAGGGTACAAACGTTCAAGCTTGTGGTGAAAACCATGGCGATAAAACACGGTATGCACGCCACTTTCATGCCAAAACCCATAGAAGGAATAAACGGCTCTGGAATGCACGTTCATTTGAGCCTTTTCCAAGATGGTCAAAACGCCTTTTACGATCCGAGGGGAGAATATCAGCTCAGCGATGTGTTCATGCATTTCGTAGCCGGACTCATAAAACACGCTCGCGCGATCACCGCTTTCACGAATCCCACCGTTAACTCTTACAAGAGGTTGGTTCCGGGATACGAAGCGCCGATCAACGTCGCGTGGGCGGTTGGAAACAGAAGCGCTTTGATAAGAGTTCCACAAGCCCGAAAGAATTCAACGAGGCTCGAGTACAGAAGTCCAGATCCGTCCTGCAATTCTTATTTGGCGTTTGCTCTCATCTTGGCCGCCGGATTGGACGGTATCAAAAACGGGTTGATTCCACCCAAGCCGATAAACAAAAACATATTCAAAATGTCTTCTTCTCAAAAAAAGATCAACAGAATAAAAGCGCTTCCCTCCTCGTTGCAAGAGGCTTTAAAAGAGGCGAAAAAGGACGAACTCGTCGTTCAAACCATCGGTCAAAGCGCTTTCAAAACGTTTTTGAGGATGAAAAATGAAGAGTGGTCAGATTTCTCTTCCAGCGTTACCGATTGGGAAATCAAAAGATATTTCGATGTGTTGTGATGCGAATGGATGAGATGTTGATAGTGGATTACGGTTCACAATACACGCAATTGCTCGCCAGAAGGATAAGAGAAATCGGCGTGTACTCAAGGGTCGAAACACCGATGAGCGCTACGTTAAGTGAAAACGTCAAGGGAGTAATACTTTCTGGTGGTCCTCAAAGCGTCTACGATTCACAAGCGTTGAAGCTTCCTCAAAATCTTGTCGATTCCGGCGTTCCGATCTTAGGCATATGCTACGGCATGCAACTTATCGTTCACGAATTTGGTGGTGTGGTGAAAAAGGGCGAAACGTTTGAATACGGCCTAACCCGCGTGAATTTCTTCGACGATGCGTTCTTCAAAACGTCGTCGTCAAACGTTTGGATGAGTCATGGTGATTCAATTGAAAGGCTTCCGGATGCTTTTATGAAGATCGCCGAAAGCGAAATGGGAGTGATCGCTGGTATGCGATCGAAAGACGGAAAAGTGTACGGTTTGCAATTTCATCCGGAGGTCTCTCAAACGGTCGGCGGGATGCGAATACTCGAGTATTTCGTCTTGAACCTTTGCAAGGCCAAACCGCAATGGAAGATGGAAGATTACGCGAACTCGAAGATCGAAGAGATGAAAAGGAAAATAGGAAATTCAAAAGTTATAGCCGCCGTTTCTGGAGGAGTGGACTCAACCGTCGCGACCGTCTTAACGGCGAAGGCTGTAGGTAAGAATTTGAAATGCATCTTCGTCAACCACGGATTGTTGAGAAAAGAGGACGAAGAAGTCCCAAAAGTGTTGTCGAAATTGGGGATAGAAGTGAAAGTCGTTGACGCCTCAAAACTTTTTTTTGAAAATCTTGAAGGCATCACCGATCCCGAAAAAAAGAGAAAGGTGATAGGCGAAACCTTCATAAGGGTCTTCGAAGAAGAGGCGAAGAAGATAAATGCGGATTTCCTGTTGCAGGGAACGATATATTCGGACGTCATAGAATCGGCCGCGGCTTCTTCCACATCGGCCAAGATAAAGAGCCATCACAACGTCGGCGGACTTCCGAAAGACATGAACTTGAAATTGGTTGAACCTCTTAGGGAGCTTTTCAAAGATGAAGTAAGAGTTCTTGGAAGTACACTCGGCATCCCCAAATCGGTACTGAACAGGCATCCCTTTCCCGGTCCCGGTCTTGCCATACGCGTCATGGGAGAAGTGAAATACGATCGTGTGAAAATTTTGAAAAACGTGGATGAAATTTACACTTCCCTTCTAAAGGAAAGTGGTGAATACGACAAGATATGGCAGGCATTCTCCGTTCTTCTTGACACGCGAAGTGTTGGCGTCAAGGGAGATCAAAGGGCATACGGCTACGTTGTTGCTTTAAGGGCCGTTGACAGTGCTGAGGGAATGACGGCTTCATGGCACAAAATGCCGTACGATCTCTTGAGAAGAATATCTTCAACCATCACGGATAAAATTTCAAGCGTTGGAAGGGTGGTTTACGACGTTTCCGACAAACCACCCGCCACCATAGAATGGGAATGAAAATGAAGGATGAAAGAGGTGTTTTAATTGTTCGAGAAGGCTTACACTTTCGATGACGTCCTGCTCGTTCCTCCATACAGCGAAGTTTTGCCAAGTCAAACGGACGTTTCAACCCATTTGACGAGGGATTTGAAGTTGAACATTCCCTTCATGT
Source organism: uncultured Mesoaciditoga sp. (assembly GCA_964503355.1). Classification (GTDB taxonomy): domain Bacteria; phylum Thermotogota; class Thermotogae; order Mesoaciditogales; family Mesoaciditogaceae; genus Mesoaciditoga. The sequence continues at coordinate 6,023 of CAZCZS010000014.1, read as the reverse complement.
CCGCCGCCATGGACACGGTCACAGAGGCCAGAATGGCAATAGCGTTGGCCAGACAAGGCGGTATTGGAATAATTCACAAGAACATGAGCATGAACGAACAGGCGTGGAAGGTTAAAAGGGTAAAGCTCACGGAAAATGGTGTGATAAAAGAACCGGTTACCATTCCTCCAGAGGCGACCGTTGAAGATGCACTTGAAACGATGAGCTTGTACAAGATAAGTGGGTTGCCCGTCGTTAAAGATGGAATTTTCTTCGGTTTGTTGACGAACAGGGATTTACGTTTCGAAAACGATAACGATAAAATGGTAAAAGAATTGATGACTCCTTTGGAAAAACTCATAACCGCTCCACCATCCATTTCACTTGAAGATGCTAGAAAAACACTTCACAGATACAGGATAGAAAAATTGCCCCTCGTGGAGGGAAAAAAATTGGTTGGTCTGATAACGATTAAGGATATAAATTCCGTCGTGGAATATCCAAACGCTTCTCGAGATGAAAAGGGTAGACTGCTCGTCGGCGCAGCCGTTGGCGTTTCAAAAGACACTCAACAAAGGGTGGAACTTCTGTTGAAAGCCGGTGCTGACGTGATAGTGGTCGATACCGCTCACGGACACTCAAAAGGAGTCATGGAAACCGTTAAGAAGCTGCGAGCGGATCATCCGAAAATGAGAATAATAGCTGGAAACGTCGCAACCGCCCAAGCCACTGAAGATCTGATAAAAGCCGGAGCAGATGCGGTAAAAGTTGGAGTTGGCCCTGGTTCGATATGCACGACGAGGGTAATAGCTGGTGTGGGCGTTCCACAATTAAGTGCCATAATGAACTGCGCTCAAGTTGCCATGAAATACGACGTTCCAGTAGTGGCCGATGGTGGAATAAGGTACTCCGGCGACATAGTGAAAGCCCTCGCTGCGGGAGCCTCAACGGTTATGATGGGAAGTATTTTCGCTGGAACGGAAGAAGCGCCCGGAGAGACTATAATCTACGAAGGAAGAAAATTCAAATCCTATCGTGGGATGGGAAGTATAGGAGCCATGAAAAAGGGAAGCAGTGATCGTTACTTTCAGGAGAACACCTCTCCGTCTAAGTTCGTGCCGGAAGGAATAGAGGGAATGGTGCCTTACAAAGGGAACGTTTCGGAGGTGATTCATCAGCTGGTCGGTGGTTTGAAGTCCGGCATGGGTTACTGCGGAGCGAAAGATATTCGCACTCTCCAAGATAGAGCCGTCTTCGTTGAGATAAGCCAAGCGGGCGTTAAAGAATCCCACCCACACGATGTCAAGATCACGCGAGAAGCTCCAAACTACAACCTTGGAGGTTGAAAATGATAGAAAGATATACGCCATCAATTATGAAAGAAATATGGTCCCAAGAAAGTAAATATTCAAGATGGTTAAAAGTTGAAATAGCCGTCATGCAAGCGTACGAAGAAAAAGGCCTGATACCCAAAGGAACATCTTCAAAAGCAAGGAAATCTGTTTACTTGGACGTGGAAGAAATAGAAAAAGTGGAAGCGGATGTGAATCACGACGTGATAGCTTTCATAAAGGTTGCAACATCCAAAATGGGAGACGTCGCGCGTTATTTTCATTACGGAATGACATCATCAGACGTGGTGGATACCGCTCTCTCAATGGCCATAGTCGAAGCTACCACACAAATCATCGAGAAACTCAAAAGCGTCATGAAATTCACGTTTGAATTGGCGAAAAAGTACGAGTACACACCCACCGTTGGAAGAACCCATGGTGTTCACGCAGAGATAACTTCGTTTGGATTGAAAATTTTGAATTGGTACGCCGAAATGGAAAGAGCGCTTGAAAGGCTTGAATTTGAAAAAGAAAAGATGGCCGTTGGTAAGATATCTGGAGCCGTTGGAAATTACGCCAACATACCTCCCGAAGTGGAAGAGCTCGCGTGCAAAAAGCTTGGACTGAAACCGTGCAAGATATCAACTCAGGTGATCCCAAGAGATCTTCACGCCGAATACATCACCACATTGGCCGTGATCGCGGGAGGAATTGAAAGGATCACCACCGAAATAAGACATCTTCAAAAGACTGAAGTTAGAGAAGTTGAAGAACCTTTTTCATCGAAACAAAGAGGTTCCAGTGCGATGCCTCACAAGAAAAATCCCATTCTCTGCGAACGACTTTGTGGGATAGCAAGAATGATACGTGGCTATGCCGTTAGCGCATTGGAAGATGTGGCATTATGGCATGAAAGGGATATCTCGCACTCGTCCGTGGAAAGGGTGATATTACCGGACGCCACTGCTTTGATTTACTACGCGCTTGACAAATTGGAATATATCGTGAAGAATTTGAAAGTGAACGAAGACATGATAAAAAAGAACATTTCCATCACGAAAGGATTGATCTTCTCCCAACGCGTCTTACTCGAATTGGTGAAAAGAGGCATGAGTAGAGAAGACGCTTACCTTTTGGTACAAAGTGCTTCCATGAAAGTTTGGAAATCCGAATCGCCAAATCTTTTAACGGCTTTGAAGGAAGAAATTCCACAGATGGAGATTAAAGGTGCTTTTGAGATGAAATACTATCTCAAGCACGTCGAAGACATATTCAAAAGATTTGAGGTGAACGTATGAAAAGCGTAGTCGTTGGTCTTCAGTGGGGAGATGAGGGAAAGGGAAAGGTTGTTCAACACCTTTCAAAAAGCCATGAATGGGTTGTAAGATTTTCTGGTGGCCCGAACGCTGGCCACACGATTTACCACAATGGAAAAAAGTTCGTTCATCATTTGATTCCATCTGGAAGTGGAAAAAACAAACTTTTCATAGCTAGGGGAACGCTGGTAGATCTCGAAATCCTGAAGTCCGAAATCGATGCCATTTCCGGCATATTCGATATATCCCAACGAATTTACATCTCACCTTGGTGCAGAGTTATAACACCCATTGAGAAGACGGCGGACGAGAAATTCGAAAGTCTTAAAGGTAAAAAAGCCATCGGTACGACGAAAAGAGGGATAGGCCCCACCGTGGCGAACGACGCTCACAGGATCGGAATAAGACTCTTCGATCTTTTTGATGAAGAAAAGACGAAAGAAAAGGTAGAATTGCTCGCGACGCTGTACGACGGAATTGTTAATGTAAACGTGGATGAAGTTTTTGAAGATCTCATGAAAAATTTCGAGAAGATAAGAAAACATGTGAAAGAAGTGGTACCAACCGGAGACGTGCTCTTTGAATCGACTCAAGCTGTCATGCTCGATCCAATGTACGGAACGTATCCGTACGTAACATCCACACCTTGTCTTCCATCTGCGGCGTTGTATTACAGCGGTTTTGAAAGAGATGAACTTGAAACGTACGGCGTTTTCAAAGCTTACACAACTCGTGTCGGAAGTGGTCCGTTTCCCAGTGAAATTTTTGGAGAGGAAGCGGAAAAATTGAGGAAAGCCGGCGGTGAATTCGGTTCAACAACTGGCAGACCACGCAGATGCGGTTGGATAGATTTGCCACTTTTAAAATACGCTTGCGAAGTGGCACACGTGGATCATCTTGTCATGACAAAAGCAGACGTTTTGAATGGGTTGGAAAGGGTTGGAATATGTCAAGAATACGAAAACGAATTCGTACCGTATAGATTGGAAAACTCTAAAGCGAAGATAAAGTACGTGAAAGGATGGAAAGATCTTTCAGATAAGGCATTTGAAGATTTCGTCGAAATTATAGAAAAACAAATTAAAATGAAAGTGGAGTACGTCTCTTACGGTCCGAAAGAAGAAGAAATTTTTCACATAGATTAGTCAAAAAAGAGGGAAAGTATAACTTTCCCTCTATTCGTATGAAAATTGGAAAAACTTAAGTAGATATTCTTTAGAAAAACCCGTTTTACCAGATTTATCTTTCTTCTAAAACCGGTACTTCTTTTTCTTCCTCCTCTTCGCCCTTTTTGAAAAATATACACTTATCCATACTTACCTTACCCTCAGAAAGGAGCTTTGCAAAATTCGCACAATTTTTGTGTCCGCATGCTCCACAATTTTTATTTGGCAAAAGATTTAAGTAATATTCCACACTCCCAATTTCAACTTCATGCTTTTCTTCATGAACCATATCTTCATCGTGAACGAGCTTTCCCATTAAAGGACCAAGAACGAAAAGAATTGCAGGTATTGTCAAAGCGTACCTTACGCTTGCGAATGCGAGACCCAAAAAACTAGATTCAACCATGAACATCACCCACTTTATCACGGCCCATGCACTTATTATTATGGTGACGTTTGCTATGCTCGCACCTTTGAAATAAAGTGACTGTGCAACGGGGAAAGCCGCGTATATCGGTCCTGCCGAAAATGAACCGATTAAAAGTGAAAGTAGTCTTCCTTTAAATCCAGAAGCTTTTCCAAAATGTTTTATTATAACTTCTTGAGGCACCCATACACTTATAAGAGCGGATATGATCATCACGGCAGGCATTATCTCTATCAACTGGATAAAGAAGTACTTTGCCATTTCCAAAGATGATATGAAAATTCCTCTGTTGTAAAAGAACGTTGCAACGTAAAGCACAAATGTTATGGTTAGCAGTTTGTTGTCCTTAACGAATTTTTTTAATTTCATAAGATCATCCCCATTCCAAACGCTATGACTAAGGCCAGAAGAAAACTCAGAAAGTTTCTATAGAGTGTGAATTTCTTTCCAAAATGTCTTATCTCAATGGGCATTGTGGCAAATCCAACCATCGTAAGAGTTGTTATAAAAGCTGCTATGGCAACCAAATTCGCTCCGGAATGATACAAAGATTTCGCAAGTGGAAAAGCGATAAAAGCCGGTATAATGGTTACAGTTCCTATCAATGCACCATACACAGAACTCAAAAAAGAATTCGTATTTCCAAGTAGATATTTTATGGTACTGGGTGGTGTGTAAGCCAAAACCAATGCCACCAACGCCATTATGGCGACTAGTTCTGAGATCATGGATAAAAACGTTCCTCTCGCTATCTTCCAAACTCTTTTCGTTTTCTTTCTATCCTTTATCACCGACCAAATTAGAAAAAAGGCCGCCAACGCTATCAAAATTATCGTGTTCAATACGCACCACCTCTTTCTTTTGATATTTCGATTATCTCAGCAAATAAAAAAAAAGATCGTGATTTTGATCACGATCTGTATTTTCAAAAGAGTGAAGATTGCCGTAAAAATGTGTAAATAACGTCAAATTCGCTTTGCATTCCACCTAGAAATTACAACGATTGCCACTACTCAGACCTTTTATCGAGAGCGTACGCTATTCTCTCAAGATCGTTTAACTTGCATATACGAAGCTTTTCTCCTTCCATTTCTTCCAAAATTCCAAGATTTTTAAAGTGAGAAACTACTCTTGAAATGGTTTCTCTACTCAAACATAACTCCTTCGAGATTTTGGTTTTTGAGAAATCTATTGAAAGAAGAGTGCTTCTTTGCTTTTCATAAATGGCGATGATATACCTTGCAAACCTTTCTTTGGCACTTTTAATTGAAAGCATCTCAACTTTTTGGGCAAGATTTGAAACTTTATGGGATATACTACTGATGTATTCCAAAAGAAAACTCTCGTTTTTCATCAGTTTTAAGACTTCATCTATCTTTACTTCCCAAACAACGGATCTTTCCTCAGCCACTATGTAAGCTGGATAACGTTCATTTTCAAATAACAAAGATTCCCCAAAGATTTGATTTTCAAATATGTAATTGACGGTTATTTCGTGCCCATCAGAAAGATACTTAACGACTTTTAACTTACCATTCTTTAAGAAAGACAAACTTTTTACCAATTCATTGGGAGTATGCAAAAAATCTCCTTTATAAAGCTGTATCACGTTTTTATTCATTTTTTGAAAATATTTTACCAACATTACCATCCCTTTCATCCAACTCAAACAAAAAAGAGGGAGACATAATGTCTCCCTCATTTCGCATATCGAACCCGGGCAATCACCTACTCTCGCAAGGGGCTCCCCCCTCACTACCATCGGCCCGCGGTGGCTTAACGGCCGTATTCGGAATGGGAA
>CAZCZS010000013.1:0-28508 GCA_964503355.1 uncultured Mesoaciditoga sp. | reverse complement strand
ATGCTATACTCGTTAAGTCGGATATGTCTACCAACGTTGACGATGTGTATTCTTGTGGAGACTGTGCGACGGCCTTACACAGACTAACTGGAGAAAACGTTTACATTCCCCTCGGGACGACCGCTAACAAACAGGGAAGGATAGCCGGCAAAAACGCCGCTGGAAATCACGAAGAATTCAAAGGTGTTCTCGGAACTGCTGTAACCAAAATATTCGGTTTGGAATACGCCAGAACTGGTTTGACTTACAAAGAGGCGAGAGAGAAGTTCAGAGTTGGCATGACGCTCATAGCTTCCAAATCCAAAGCGCATTACTATCCCGGAAGTATGGACGTGCATGTAATGTTGATTTATGAAAAAGGAAGTGGAAAGCTGTTGGGTTCGCAAATGGCGGGAGGAGACATCTCGAAGAGAATTGATATCGTCGCAACCGCGATAAGCGCCGGAATGGATGTTGAAGAACTGGCAAGTATGGATCTGGCGTACGCTCCTCCATTCTCACCAGTATGGGATCCGGTTTTGGTAGCCGCGAATGTGGCAAAGAAAGGTGTTTGAGATGATAACGGTCGTTGGGGATAAAAACGACAACGCTTTACTGTTAGATCTCGTTGAAGCTAAACTCAACGCACTTTGTCCAAAAGAGAAGATAGTGAGGCTTAGACAAGTTGAGGCTAAAGATGTTTACACGGCTTCATACATAATCGAAAGAGTGGCGCATCATTTACCTCAGCAAACGATCTTTTTAAGCGTTATAGATGGTCTCAACGATAGTGCACGAGTGCCTATAGTTTTGGTTACCAAAGATGATAAGATCTTCGTGGGATTTGATAACGGTGTTTTTACGGCCGTTGCCGAGAATTTTGGAATACGTCAGATTCGCAGAATAGAAGGTTCATCTGGCTTATCGCTTTCATTTTTAAAGTCAACCCTAAACATTCTCGTGCCAGCCGTTTCTAAATTGGCCAACGGAGCACAGGTTTCCAAGTTGGGAGATCTTTACATGACTTATTACAGTCTTAAATATCACAAGGTCAAAGTTTTTCCGGATAGAATTGAAGGCGAAGTGGCATTTTTCGACAACGGAAATGTTGAAACCAACATTCCATTTTCTCTTGTGAGAAAACTCGGAATCGAGGATGGAGACGAGATAAAGGTGAAAAGGAAAAACGTTTTGGTGAGTGAGGATGAAAGGGATAAGGAAAACAAAACGCTTTTACTTCAAGAAGATATCGCTGGATACGCGAGGATCACTTCAAAATACGACGCGTCACAGATACTGAAATTGGAGTTGGGAGAAAAATTGGTGTTGGAGGTTTCGAAATGAGCGATGTTGTGATAGTCACCGGGGCAAGCAGGGGAATAGGTTTTGCCACGGCGAAAAAGCTGTTAGACGACGGATACGACGTTGTGGCCACTTACGCACACTCGATTGGAAAGCTGAAAGAGATACCGGCTCATCCGTTAAAAGCCGATGTTAGCATTCAAGAAGATGTGGAAAAAACCGTTAAATATGCCAGAGAATTGGGGACGCTTAAAGGTCTTGTAAACAACGCCGGTATAACAGCTGACGATCTTCTCATGAAAATGAGCGATGAAGAATGGAATGAAGTTTTGAAAGTGAATTTAACGGGCACATTCCGGATGACGAGAGCCGTTATTCGAGATTTAATCAAAAGTAAAGGGGTTGTCGTTAACGTTGCATCCGTCGTCGGACTTGTCGGAACGGTGGGGCAAGCTAATTACGCGGCTTCAAAAGGAGGAATAATATCTTTCACAAAAAGTGTAGCAAAGGAGTACGCGAAAAAAGGAGTAAGGGTTAACGCGGTGGCCCCTGGTTTCATCGAAACGGACATGACGGCGAAATTGGATGAGGCTCATAAAAGCCAATATCTCAGTTTAATTCCCTTCGCCAGATACGGTAAACCAATTGAGGTTGCAAACTTGATCGCATTTTTGATTTCGGATGCAGCTTCCTACATAACCGGACAGGTGATAAATGTCGATGGCGGCATGGTGATGTGAGAAGTGAGATTGTGGCCGTTTTTTAAAGCGGAAAGCCATACGCTTGTTGGAAAGAAAACGTTGATGTTCATCCTTTCCATTGTAGGCGTGATGGAAGTGTTGATTTACTCCTTCTTTCTTCCGTGGTACGTTTTGTATTGGGCGATCGTGGTGCTTTTGGATGTGGGAGTGTACTTCGTCAGTGCCTTATTCGTTTATCGCCTGATAGACAGACCACTTTTAACCTTGATGAGCAGGGTGAAAAAAACCTCTTTAACGCTTAAGCCTTCACGCAAAAGTGGATTGAGCGGTGATTTGGAAGAAATTCTCAAAGAAGTGGATAAATTGGCGGAAACACTCAGCAGAGAAAGAGATGGCCTTTTGGAAACTTACAACGAATACAGAAGCATTGTGGAATCTCTCGAAGAGGGGATCATCATGACGACGGCCAGCGGTGAAATATTGATGATCAACCGTGGAGCCGAAAAGATCTTCACGACGCACCGTTCCGAATGGAAAGATAGAAATATAAACGATTTTTTTCGATTCTACGAGATCATAGTTGGAGAAACAAAAAAGGTCATTTCATCTAAAAGAACCGGCAAGAAACTCATAGTACGTGAAGTGCCGATCGAAGTTAGAGGAAAATTTGCCGCTCTTTACATTTTTGAGGATGTGACAGAGGTTTCCAATCTCGAAAACGCTTTAAGTAGGGCTGAAAATCTTGCGTTGTTGGGAAAGATGACGGCGAGCGTTGCTCACGAGATAAAAAATCCCATAGCCTCTTTGAAATTGTCCGTTCAACTTTTAAAAAAACAGTTGACGTCTTCAAATCCGGAAGTTTCCGAAACACTTGATGTGCTGGATAAAGAAGTTAGAAGATTGGAAGAAAGGGCCAAAGGGTTCTTGGAATTTTCGAATCCAAAGTACGAATTGAAACCGATAAACGTCGTTGAAGTCGTTTCGGAGGCAGTCAAATTGGCGAAGATCAGGGCTAGAGATAAGAAGATCCAGATAACTTGTGACTGTGTGGATGATGAAGTGAAAATTTTGGGAGACAAGAACGCTTTAAATTCCGCCTTTTTGAACGTTTTGGTAAACGCGATGGACGCATGTAATGAGAAGGGAAAGATAGAGGTTGAAGTGAAAAGAGAAGATAAAATGGTCACACTTTCTTTTGTGGACAACGGCAAGGGTATTTCGCCAGATGCGCTCGATTACATCTTTGAACCTTTTTTCACTTCGAAGAGTGGTGGAACCGGCCTTGGGATGAGCATAGTGAAGAGGGTGATAACTTCTCATGGAGGGAAAGTATCACTTACGAGTGAAAAGGGAAAAGGAACAACGGTGAGAATTCACATTCCCCTTTTGGGTGATGAAAATGGCTGAAATTTTGGTTGTGGAAGACGATTCGAGCTTGAACCGCCTTATATGCAAGGCTCTCGAAATGGAGGGACACAACGTAAATGGCGTTAAAAGCTTGAAAGAAGCGAGACAAGAGTTCGAAAGCTTTTGCTACGATTTGACCATTTTGGACTTGATGTTACCAGATGGAAACGGCATAGATATCATCGAGGAGTTGGTGAAAAAGACCGAAGTTATAGTGATAAGCGCTCACGGAGATATAAACACGGCAGTTAAAGCCGTACAGCTTGGAGCCTTCAACTTCATACCGAAACCGTTTGAATTGGCCAGTCTCACGACAGAAGTTGAAAGGGCACTTGAAAGCAGAGCTTTGAAGCGTGAAAACATGTCTTTGAAACTCCCGATGAATCTGGTTGGAGAAAGTGCCGTGATGAGAAAGTTGCGCGATATGATAACCACGATAGCTTCCAAAAACGTAACCGTTTTAATTCAAGGGGAATCAGGTAGCGGCAAAGAAGTGGTGGCACGCTCCATATGGCAATTGAGCGATAGAGTAAACGGACCTTTCGTGGCGGTGAATTGCGGTGCGATACCGGAAGAACTCTTCGAATCGGAGCTTTTCGGCTATGAAAAAGGGGCCTTTACCGGAGCCATGAAATCGAAAGCTGGAAAACTCGAGTTGGCGGATACCGGCGTGCTCTTTCTTGACGAAATCGGTGAACTTCCAAAATCGGTTCAAGTTAAACTTCTACGTGTCTTGGAAAATTCGGAAGTGGAAAGATTGGGGGGCGTGAAGTCGAAGAAAGTAAACGTGAGGATCATTTCCGCAACCAACAAGAACTTGGAAGAAGCCGTAAAAAAGGGAGAATTTCGCGAGGATCTTTACTACAGGATAAACGTGGTTAGAATAGAAGTCCCTCCACTTAGAAAAAGGAAAGAGGATATTCCAATACTCGTTGAACATTTTTCAAAGTTGTTTTCAAAGCAGCTAAATGTGAATTTCAAGCCGTTTGATCGAAAAGCCATGGAACTTTTGAAAAACTACGATTTTCCTGGCAACGTCAGGGAACTTCAAAATGTTGTAAGATCGGCGTTGGTGTTTTCAAAGGGAAAAGAGATCACGCTAGAGGATCTTCCAATTCAAGTCAGGGAAAAAACTCAAGAGTACGTGGAGATCCCGCTGGGATGTTCTTTGGAAGAAGCGGAAAGAATTTTGGTGGAAAGTACACTCAAAAAATATGGTGGTAACAAGACTCAAACGGCCAAAGTTCTTGGAATAGGCCTGAGCACGTTGCACATGAAATTGAATCAATGGGGGATGAAAAGTGAAAAGAAAGATTGAAGTTTTGGATAAGGGATTTGTGGAGTTTGTAGACGTTTTTGGTGGAGATAGAACGGTGGCAAAAATCGCAAGGATTTCTTACATGTCAAAACCTGATCCCCAGGGTGATAGGAGATTGATAGAACTTTTGATGGCCAACGGTCATGAATCCCCATTTGAACACATCGTCTTTACCTTTCTTATCAAAGCACCGATCTTCGTGGCACGTCAATGGTTTAGACATAGGATTGGCTCGTTCATGGAACGTTCGGGAAGATACACGAAATTCGATGAAGAATTCTACCTTCCTTCAAATGAAAGGGCAAATGGATATTCCGATGTCATGAAAGATCAGATGCATGCCGCTTTTGAAACTTACAAAAAACTCATTCAGGCTGGTGTGAAAAAGGAAGTGGCAAGGATGGTTTTACCCATGAGTTTGTACACGCAGTGGTACTGGACGGTAAACGCAAGGAGTTTGATGAATTTTTTGAATTTACGGGCCGATAAGCATGCTCAACACGAGATTCAAAAGTACGCCATGGCGATAGCCTCCTTTTTTAAGGAAAGTTGTCCATGGACGTATGAAGCTTTCGTGAAAAAAGCCTACAAAGGCGATCTGTTGGAGGTGTGAAGTGGTGATACTTGGGCATAGGGGGTATTCTGGAGCCTATCCGGAAAATACCCTGTTATCTTTCCAAAAGGCGATCGAATACAAAGCGGATGGCGTGGAATTGGATGTTCATTTAAGCAAAGACGGAGAGATGGTTGTGTGCCATGACGAAGACATGTACAGAACCTATGGTAAACATGCGTTGATAAAAGATGAAACTTTGAATGAGATGAGAGAATACGCGTCGATGGGACAGAGAATACCAACTCTCAAAGAGGTATTTGAAATTTTACCGACTTCCGCCATAATAGATGTGGAAATAAAGACCAACATCATCCACTACAAAGATCTGGAAAAGAACGTTTTAAGCTTGATCAACGATAACAATCCCACAAGGGTGTGGCTTTCATCTTTCAACCATTCTTCTCTTGTTAAAATTCGAGAGATGGACAAAAATGTGAAATTGGGAATGCTTTTCGGTGAGGAACATCTCAAAACGTTAAAGGAGAGCATGAAATTGAGTTTGAAGATAGGTGTCTTCTCTTACAACATACCGACATATGCCGCCAGTGTGGAAGGATTTGACGATTTTTTGATCTTCGCGCGTTCCAACGGTATAAAGATAGTTTTTTGGGATTCCAACACGGTGGAAGATTTTGATTTCGCGCAAAAGTGTGACGCATATGCCGTCATAACCAACGAAGTGGAAAGGGCCGTGAGTTTTTTCAAAAGAGGATCACGTGATGAAAAAGATCGTTTTTGAGCTTTTGAGGATGCTGAAGATAGATAAAACTCCTCCTTTTCCCCATTATTTTGAATGGGCGTTAACTCACAGTTCATACGCCAACGAAAAAGGAGTTCCTTCATATGAAAGGTTGGAATTTTTGGGAGATACGATCGTTGGCTTCGTGATAGCCCATCAAACTTTTGAAAATTTTCCGAATATGCCTGAGGGTGAGATGGCAAAGATAAAGGCCGTTGTGGGAAGCGAACCGGTGCTTGCCGATGTAAGCAAGGAAGTGGGTTTAGCCCAACTTGTACGCGTTGGAAAAAGCCTGCGTTCATCTGAAGACGATCTTGAATCCATCTTTGCCGATGTTTTTGAATCGACGATGGCGGCAGTTTTCTTGAATTTCGGCTTTGAAATGACGTACGATACAGTCAAAGAACTCCTTGAAGAAAAGATAACAGCCGCAACTCAAAAGAAGATATTCTTCGATTACAAAACGATGCTTCAAGAATACACACAGGAAAAATATGGAATCCTTCCGGAGTACGTGTTGGTGGAGGAAAAAGGACCAGCGCACAAGAAAAATTATGTTTTTGAAGTGAGCATAAATGGCGAAGTTTGTGGGCGAGGAAGTGGACGATCGAAAAAATTGGCCGAACAGATGGCGGCAAAAAACGCTTTGAAGAGGATGAGGAAGATTTGAAGATAATTCCAATATTCTTCCCAAATGCAGGATGTAAACATAGATGTGTTTTCTGCAACGAATGGATGGCGACGATGAAGAAATTTCCAGCATCGATCTGTGGAGAAATGGAGAAAGCATATTATTTTTATCACGGAGATGCAGAGTCTGAAGTGGCACTTTATGGTGGCACTTTTACGGCCATCGATGAATGGAAATCACTTTTGCTAGAAGTTGAAAGGTGCGCAAAGAAGTGGGGCATGAACAAGATCAGAATTTCCACTCGTCCCGATGAGATAAAAGATGTGGATTTTCTGGCTGAACATCATGTGAATTTCGTTGAGTTGGGTGCTCAATCCATGTGTCAAGAAGTTTTGAACAACTCGAAACGTGAACACAGCGTGGAAGACGTAAAAAAAGCGGTCAGAGCTTTGAAAAATGTGGGTGTAAAGGTATCGGTTCACTTGATGACCGGCTTACCATCAGACACAAAAGCAAAATCGATCTTTTCCGCTCTCCAGGTGGCCAAACTGAAAGTGGACGGCGTGAGGATACATCCAACGTTGATTTTGAAAAAAACCGAATTGGAGGAGCTTTATCACCAAAAAAAATACAAACCTCAGACTTTGGAAGAGGCTCTCGATTGGGTATCGGATATGATCGCGGTTTTTTTGAATTTCAAGGTGGTCATCGAAAGACTTGGAATTTATCAAGATGCTGAGACGCTTTCAAACGTGATTGCGGGTCCTTATCACCCCGCATTTGGAGAGCTGGCGAGGGCAAAATTGTACAGAAAGTTTTTGAGTTCAACGTTGGCTCGTAAAGTTCATGCTCCCGAAAGGCTTAAATCTCAAATTGTGGGAAGAAACAAAGATCTCAAAGTTGAATTCGAAAAAGATGATAAAATATGGGTCGAGTCGAATGTCGATCGAGTATCATTCGATGAGTGGTTGCATAAATACGTTTTAAAGCTTGAGGAGATGGCTGGATGCGACTTGTGAGTTTGGAATTGGAAGGATTTAAATCTTTTGGAACGTACGCGCGGTTCAAGATTCCAAAAGGTATAACGTGCATCGTTGGACCAAACGGTTCTGGAAAGTCAAATGTGGTCGATGCGGTTCGTTGGATATTCGGTGAAAGGGCCAACAGTAAGTTGAGAATGTCAAGCGCATCGGACGTGCTTTACGCCGGTTCTCAAAATTTGAGAAAAGCCGAGCGAGCGTGGGTGAAAGCCGTTTTTATCGATGAAAAGAACAAGGAGATAAGCGTCGAAAGACTCTTCACCGCCGATGGAAAGAACGCTTATTTTTTGAATGGCTCCCAAGTGAGGTTGAAGGATATTTCCAACATTTTCATGGGAACCGGAACGGGAAGAGATCTCTACTCGATCGTTGGACAGGGTGAAATATCCACTTTGGTGAACTCTTCTCCAGAACAGATAAAGAGCTTGGTGGAAGAGGCGGCCAACGTAGCATCTTACAAGTTAAAAAAAGCCGAGACACTTTCAAAACTTTTTGAAGTTGAGGAAAATCTTCAAAGACTCCAGGACATAATTTCAGAAGTGGAAAAGCACATGCGTTCTCTTAACCTAAAATCCAAAAGGGCTCAAAGATACCAAGAATACGAGGCTGAATTGAAAAAGAGAAAGAGAGAGTACTACGGACATTTCTACTTTTTGAATTCTAAGAAGTTGGAAGAAGTGAACTCAAAGATAAAAGAAGTAACCTCACAGATCGAAGAAGCCCAAAAAGCTCTCTTCGATTTGGAACTTCAAGTTTCGGAATTGAAAGAACTTTCTTCTGGCGTGGAAGAGGAGATAAAAAGATTTGAAAGTGAACTCGAAAAATATCGTCAAAGAGAGAGAACCCTTGTGAATCTCAAAGAGTTGTACTCTTCAAAGCTTTCAAACGACAGAACGAATTACGTTGAACTTGGAACGAAAAAGGATTCCATGCGTTCCGAAATGGATAGAAGTTTTGAAAGATTGGAAGAGCTGAAAAGGTTGATAAACAGTTTGGACGAAGAATACGGGAAACTTTCGGACGAACTTCAATCGTTTGAAAGTGTGTACAACGAGAGAATTCAAGAGATATCTCGACGAGAAAAAAGGCGAACGGAAATAGAATCCGAAATCTCCAGCTTGATCAAAAACAAGAACTCTTTGGAAGTTGCGAAGTCCAAAGCGAGCGAGAACGTAAAGGATTTGAAACAGCGCTTGGAGGTTTTGAAATCACAACTTGATGAAAAGAAGGAAAAAGCCGTTGAACTTCAGAAGAAGCTCGATGAGATCGTGCAACGTGAAAGTTCTGTGGCAAACAAATTGGAAAGCAAAAACAGGAAGCTCGAGGAAATAGATTCGAAAAGGCGAAAGATAGACGAATCCATGACTGCGCTACGCAAACGTCGCGAGACTCTAAATGCCGAAAGGATGGAGTTGAGCACAAAGAGAGATATATTGAAAAGAAGTGTGGAAGAATACGCTGGATACTCCAAAGCCGTGAGAGCCGTTATGAGCGCGAAGATAGACGGTGTGGTAGATGTTGTGGCCAATTTGCTTGAAATACCTCGTGATATAGAAGTGGCCATTTCCGTGTTGTTGGGAGGACGCGCTCAGAATATAGTCGTTCGAAATTCGCAAGTGGCAAAAAAATGTGTGGAGTTCCTTAAACGAACCAAAGCCGGTAGGGCCACTTTCATTCCCATGGACATGGTGGACTTGAGAGATCCTGTGGTGAAGGCGTCCATAATTTCCGCACCCGGTATGATCGGATACGCGGCGAAATTGGTCAAAGGGGCGCGTGGGTATGAAGGCTTGGTGAACTTTCTCTTTTCACACGATTTGATAGTCAAATCGCTCCAAGATGCCATTGAACTTAAACAAAAAAAGAACTTACATTCCAGGATCGTCAGTTTGGATGGTCAATTGGTGGCATCTTCTGGAACGATAACCGGCGGAAGTATGGAGCGTTCTGATTTCGTGTCTCACAGGCGGATGTTGAAAGAAGTGGAAGAACGAATCTTCGCTATAGCTGAAGAATTGAAGAAAATAGACGAAAAAATTTCCGATCTGCAAATAGAAAGAGAGATCACGTTTAAAGAAAAGAACGACATTGAAAAGACCCTTCTTCAAGACAATTTGGCTCTTAACAACTCGAAAAACACCAAGGAATCCATTTTGAGTCAACTGGCATCGCTGCAAAGAGAAGTGAACGATCTTTTGAAGTTCGAAAAAGATTACTTGAAGAGAATCGAAAAGGATGAAAAAGTGATTGAGAGCTCTGAAATGGAGTTGAAAAAAATAGAAGAAAGAATTTCACAATTGGAAGACGAGTTGAAGGGGGATACCACGGATAACCTTAAAAGGCGTCAAGAAATAGAGAGTCTTCAAGAAAAGATGATAGACGTTAAGATGAACATGAATTCGATCAAAGAGCGTGCCGACGGTTATCGAAAAGAATCGTTCAGACTCTCGAAAAGGGCGGATGAGATAGAAAATGAAATTTCAGAGATAAATTTGAAAATCGAAGAGATATCAAAGGATATGAAAGAGTCCGAGGAAAGATTAAAGAACGTGGAAAAAGATCTTTCTTCTGTTAGAAAAGATATGGAAGAGTTGTTCAGCAGGTCTAAAGATTCCAAAGGAAACCGTGATCAGACCATTCAAAAATTGGAAGAGCTTGAAAGTGAAGTTAACGCTAAAAAAGAAGAAATAGAGAAAAACCGAGAAGAATTACACGATTTGGAGCTCAAAAGAGTTTCTTTGGAAAACGCTTTGCAAAGTTCTCTTGACGAGTTTTTGAAAGCCGATGGAAACGTTAAAGAATGTCATTCTTTAAAAGAAGAAGAACTTGACAAGATAGCCGAAGAGATGGAAATGTACGAAAAAAAGATGAAATTCTTGGGTCCCGTTGACCTGTCCACAATAGACGAATATTCGAAAGTCGAAAAAAGACATACGGAACTCATGACGCAAAAAGCGGACTTGGAAAGATCGAAAAGATCTTTGGAAGATGTGATAAAGCGTACAGACGAGGCGGCGAGGAACCTCCTTAAGGAGACGCTTGACGTTATAAACGAGAACTTTGGAAAGATGATTTCCATTCTCTTTACTCAAGGAAGTGGTTTTCTTTCTTTTGTAAACGAGTCCGATGTGTTAACGTCACCGGTCGAAATAAACGTCAAACTCGTTGGAAAAAGAACTCAAAAACTTTACATGCTCTCCGGCGGAGAGCGTTCCTTGGTTGGACTTGCCTTGATATTTTCCCTTTTGATGATAAATCCAAGTGCCTTTTACATATTAGATGAGGTTGACGCCGCTTTGGATGATTTCAGCACTCAACGTTTCGTTAACTTACTCATCGAATACGCCAAAGATTCCAACTTCATCGTCATGACACACAACAAGATGGTGATGGAGAAGGCCGACACCTTATACGGAATTACGATGGTCAATGGAACTTCAACCGTAATTCCGGTGGAACTTTCAGAATTTTCAGAAACGAATGTGGGGTAAGAGATATGTTTGACAGATCTCTCATAAGAAATATTTCCATAATAGCGCACATAGATCATGGAAAATCCACGCTTGCAGATAGAATATTGGAACTCACCAACAGTGTTGAAGCAAGGAAAATGCACGCTCAATATCTTGACACTATGGAAATCGAGCAAGAGAGGGGCATAACCATAAAGGCCCAACCCGTCAAGATAATTTACCATTCCAAAGACGGTAGAGATTACGAAATAAACATAATAGACACCCCAGGACATGTGGACTTTTCTTACGAAGTGTCTAGAAGTTTGGCTGCCTGTGAGGGGGCCATTTTGTTGGTGGATGCCACTCAAGGTGTGGAAGCGCAAACCGTTGCAAATGCTTATTTGGCGATAGAAAACGATTTGGAAATAATTCCGGCGATAAACAAAATAGACATGCCAAACGCGAATATCGAAGAAACTCAACGCGAACTTTACGACACGCTTGGCATAAAAGCAGAGGAAACCCTATTGGTGAGTGCTAAGACGGGTCAAGGTGTACCTGAACTTATGGAAGAAGTGGTGAAAAGAATTCCACCGCCAAATGGAAACCCTCAAGATAAATTACGTGCTCTTATATTCGATGCGAATTACGATCCGTACAAAGGCGTGTTGGCACATGTTAGGATTTTTGAAGGGAAGGTTTCGAACAAGGATGTCATTCAAATGATGTCCACACAAATTACACATGAAGTTGTGGAAGTTGGAATTTTTTCACCGTACATGACACCCACAAATGAACTTTCCGCTGGGGAAGTGGGCTACATAGCCGCTTCGATGAGAGAGGCTAACGAAGCGCGAGTGGGTGATACCATAACGCTGGCAAACGATCCCGCCGACGAACCACTTCCCGGTTACAAAGAGGCGAAACCGGTGGTTTACGCAGGACTCTATCCAACGGATCCTAAGGATTACGAAGAATTGAGAAAGGGATTGGAAAGATTCAAACTCAACGATGCCGCTTTCACGTTCGAACCTGATAACTCATCGGCGCTGGGATTTGGATTCAGATGTGGATTCCTCGGTTTGCTCCACATGGAAATCGTTGTGGAAAGACTGGAAAGAGAGTACAATCTGGATGTGATAGCAACGGCTCCAAACGTCGTTTACAAAGTGGAAATGAACGATGGAAGTGTTGTAAACATCACGGATCCGGCCAAAATGCCAAAAGAAGGTGCTTACACTAAGATAATGGAACCATACGTGAATCTCAGCATAATGACACCCGTCGATTCCATGGGAGCCATAATGAACTTCATTCAAAATGAAAAAAGAGGCGAATTCGTTTCAACGGAAAACGCCGGAAAAAATCGTGTGACTTTGAATTTTAAAATGCCAATGGCGGAAATGATATTCGATTTTTTTGATAAAATAAAGGCTATAAGCCATGGATACGCTTCGATGGATTACGATTTTGCGGAATACAGGGCTTCGGATCTGGTGAAAATAGGCATACTCGTTAACAAAGAACCCGTTGAAGCGTTGAGCACGGTCGTTCACAAGTCAAAGGCGTACAGCGTTGCCAAAGCGTTGGTGGAAAGCATAGCTCAAAAAATGCCACGCCAGCAATTCGAAATACCAATTCAGGCCACCGCACGTGGTAGAATAATTGCACGTGCAACTGTTAAGGCGTATCGTAAAGACGTTCTCGCTAAGTGCTACGGTGGAGATGTGACGAGAAAGATGAAACTCTTAAAAAAACAGAAAGAGGGTAAAAAGAAAATGAGAATGTTGGGAAATGTTAGCATCTCAAAAGATGTATTCTTATCCATCTTAAGCATTGGGAAGGAGGACAAAAATTGAAGCTCTCAACGGAATTAAAAATACTCATAGCCGTTGTGGCTGGCGCTATAGTGTTGTGGGGAATTTACGCTTTAAGCGATAATTTAACGAAAACGGTAAGTGATGTTTTGGTAAACGGCTCAAATGCGAGTATAGAAGAGATAGATCCGGTTTACACCAACGCACTTATGAATGCCGGTACGTACCAAATCATATCCAAAAATATCTCCAAGAACGATATAGCGAAAACGTTTTGGCTGGCTTACGTCGGAAAAAAGATCAAATCCATTAAGATCGTTAAGAAGACCAAACTCTCCAAAGCGCAGGTAAACGAGGCATTCAAAGGATACGTGTTTGTTAACTCGAAGAACTTCGATTTTTTGAAAAATTCCGGTTATGTGACGAAGAAGATCACCGCGCAACAGTTGAATATGATGCTATCGAATTACAACCTTTCAACGATTCAAACCATGCTTAACACCAGGGAAGGAATTCCACAGTTTGCGGCGTACAAATTGAAAGTTCAAGTGAATTTAGAAGATGGAAATACCGAGGATCTCAACGTCATCATCATGCGTGCAATCTCGTCCGCAACGGGTCAACCCTACAAACATTTAAGATGGGTGGTAAGCAAGGTATATTGACAAACATTTCTGAGATGATAGAGCTTCAAAAAAAATTGGCTCATCTGGTAGTTTTGAAGAAACTTGAATATGTTCCAAGTTTGATAGCGGGTTTTGACCTTTCGTTCATTTCAAAGGAAAAAGCTTTGGCTGTGGGAGTCGTTTTGGATTATCCAACTTTGAATATGGTGGAATTGAAATGGACCGTGGAAAAGGTGAACGCTCCCTACATTCCAGGTCTCTTAAGTTTCAGAGAAGGTCCCGCCATTTTGAAAGTTTACTCCATGTTGGAAAACGAACCAGATCTTCTTTTCTTCGATGGACAAGGAATAGCGCATCCAAGGCATTTAGGACTTGCTTCTCATGTGGCATTGATGTTGAAAAAACCCGCCATAGGAGTCGCGAAATCTCATCTCTTTGGAAGATACACGCCGCCGGAAAAGAAAAGGGGAAAATACACTTACATGTACGATCAAAATGAGAAGATAGGCGTGGTCATAACCACGAAGGATAACGTTAAGCCTCTTTTCGTGTCTCCGGGAAGTTACGTCGATTTGGAAGATTGTGTGAAATTCACATTGGACACGTCAAGAGGTTACAAATTGGTGGAACCCACTCGAATAGCCGATATGTACACCAAGAAATTGAAAAAAGAGGTGAACACCTTTGAAAGAGGAAGATAAGGAAGAACTTGAAAGAGAAGCGGACATGATCTATCTCACTTCTTTGTTGATGGGACAAATAGTGATTTGGCTCTTGGTCGGTCTGCTCGTGTATTCCGGCATACGCCTTAGCGTGCTCTCTTTCTCCGCCAACGTCACCAAGATAGCGATAGTGTTTTTGATCACCGCGGGTCTCGTCGCTCTTTCGATTTTCATGATAAAAAAAGGACAAAAGAGGGTCAGAATTATGAGGAGTAAGAATGAATAAAGGAAAAATCATATCCAATGTTTCATTGATAACCATCGAAGACATTTTGAACAACGTGGCGACGGGTGTTTATTTTGTGACAACTGAGCGCCTCATTCTCTATTGGAACAAGGCCGCCGAGGAGATAACGGGATTCAGCGAAGATGAAATCGTGGGAAAGAAATGTTTCGAAACGCCTTTGAAACATCTTGACGACAAAGGAGAAAATCTTTGCGTCGGAAGATGTCCGTTGGTTGAAGCTGTGGAAAAGGTGAGAAGAGTTGAAAAAAAGGTATGGGTCCATACGAAAATCGAAGGTTTAAAGCATATAATCGTGAGAGCCATTCCCATGCGTGATAAATTTGGAAATGTTATAGGGGCGGTTGAAACGTTTGACGACATTTCCGAAATGGACAAATTGGAAAATCTGAACAAAAAGCTTCAAACGCTTTCCACGAGGGATTCTTTGACCAATCTTTACAACAAAAGAGAAATGTTTTTCTACATTAAAAAGGCCATTTCCAAGGTAAAACGCGGAAAATGTATGTACGCCGTTCTCACGGATTTGAACGGTTTCAAAAAGGTTAACGATGAGTGCGGTCACGTTGAAGGAGACAGGATAATAAAGGAATTCTCAAAAAAGTTCAGAAACGTTCTCAGAGAAGAAGACATGCTTTTCCGTCCAAAAACAAGCCGTTTTGGGGGTGACGAATTCGTCGTGGTATTGGAAGTGGACTGCTCTGTTCCTATGCAAACTATTTTAAAGAGATTTGAAGAGATGAAAGAGAAAACCTTCGTGAAAAGTTGTATAGGAAAAATTGACATGGCCGTTGGGATTACGAGAATTCAAAAAGATGATGACGCACGTGAAATCTTAGAAAGAGCAGATAAAGCCATGTACGAATCGAAGAAAAGCGGAAAAATAGTTTTCATGGATAAAAGATGAGCTTTAATTAAAGCTCATCTTTTTTATTTTGTTCCGGCACGTATTTTTCGTTCTTGAGGATCACCCTTTTCCTGTTGGTTATCTTCTTGATGTGAGATGGTATTTCGATTTTTTCATCTTTCAAACATTCGCTTATGAGATCAATTGGAAGAGAGGTTATCACCCACAGATCGCTAACATCAACGGAATCATCTTTGCGGAGAGGTGCTTCCTCAAGAGCTCTTTCAACGGCGTTCACGTATTTTTCAATCTCTGGATTTTCATTTTTTTCGTCCATCTTCTTCCTCCATTTCCAAGGTTTTTTTGATCTATCATCTTCATCATATCATATGATGGGTTGCTTTGAGAACAGAAGGCGTTTCTACTTATGACCTGTAATAGATTGACCGTATCAACAAATAAAGATATTGGTGTTAAAATAAGAGATGTGAAACGATTGCGAGTGTTTTGAAATGAATTTTTGAAGGAGAAGTCATGAGAGAATTCATCCATCTTCATCTGCATACGGAGTACAGCTTGATGGATTCCACCGTGCGGATAGAGTCGTTGATGGAAAAACTCAAAGAGTACGGGATGAAGGCGGTGGCTATCACCGATCATGGCACGATGGCGGGCGCCGAGAAATTCCGTTCTTTGGCCGTTAAAAATGGAATCAAACCTTTGATAGGCTGTGAAGTTTACATCGCCGGTCAGGGAAGAAAACGTCATCATCTTACCGTTATCGCAAAAAACAAGAACGGATATCTCTCTTTGGTGAAAGCACTTAACAAATTGAAAAGAGAAAACAGGCGGGGTTTTCAAGATGAAGAGCTCTTCGAATTGAAGGACGTTATCGTTCTTTCTGGATGTATGGGTGGAAAGATTCCCTCTGCCATATTGAACGATGATTTCGAAGGCGCTAAAGCTTTGATAAGATCCTACAAAGAACATTTCAAGGATGATTTCTACCTTGAACTAATGAGGACGGGTCTTGCTCAACAAAAGAAGATAAACTCCGCTTTGATTGAACTTTCGAAACTTCACAAAGTAAAAGTTGTGGCGACAAACGATGTTCATTTTTTAAACAGAGAAGACGCCCAAGCGCATAGTCTCTTCGTTTCAATAGGACGTAATTTGAAATGGAATGGAGAGTACGTTTACGGCAGCGATGAATACTTTTTAAAAAGTCCGCAGGAGATGTACGAACTTTTTCAAGATCTTCCCGAATCGTTGGAAAACACGATCGAAATCGCCGATAAATGTGAAGAATATGACCTGAAACCGAATTTTGAACTTCCAAGTACTTCTGACCAAAAAGATGATTGCGAATTGCTGAAAGATCTGTTGAAAGAAAAGACGAAAGATCCACGAAGATGGCAAAAGATTGAAAACGAACTTGAGATAATAGAATCCAAGCGTTTCTGTCGGTATTTTTTGATCGTTTCGGATATAGTGAAGATAGCCGAAGAAGCGGGAATAATCGTGGGCCCCGGAAGAGGATCAGCTGTTTCTTCCAACGTCGCTTACTCGCTGGGTATAACGACTGTAGATCCCTTGAAGTACGATCTTATCTTTGAAAGATTCTTAAATGAGTACAGAAAAGGAGATCCTGACATAGACTTGGATGTTGAAGACACATCCAGAAACGATCTGATCTCGAAGATCACCAAGAAATACGGAGAAGATAACGTCATACAAGTCGGAGCGTATGGAACTTTGGGAACAAAAGCGGTTGTAAGAGCCGTTGGAAAGGCGTTGGAGCTCAACGAAAGGGTGATCAACGATCTCGTCTGGAGGGTGTCTGGTTACGCTTCTATTCGTGAGGCTTTGAAAAAAAATCCCTCTTTAAAATCCTCTTTTAAAGATCCAATAGTAGCCGAAACTTTCAAATATTCGAGCTCATTGGAAGGACTCATTCATCACAGAACCATACACGCCGCTGGGATTGTGATGGCTTCGACTCCCATAAAGGAAAGGATGCCCCTTGTTTGGAACTCAAATTCATGGGTAAGTGAATTCGATATGGATTCTCTCTCGTCACTTGGAGTGATAAAGATAGATTTACTTGGATTGAAAACGTTGACGAATATAAAGGAGACGTTGGGAAAGAATTCGACAAGAAAGGACATAAATTCCTTACCCCTTGACGATGAAAAGATATACGATCTGCTCAAAAACGGAAGGACTTTAGGAGTATTCCAACTTGAGAGCTCTTCTGCCACGGCTTTGACAAAGAAAATGGCACCGGAGAAATTTGAAGATATAGTGGCACTTTTGAGTCTAAATAGACCGGGGCCCATGTATTCCGGAATGGCCGATGAGTACATAAAAAGGAAACACGGGCTCTCTTCGAATGAAGATGAGTTCGGCTTGAATCAGTTGTTGAAAGAAACCTATGGAATGATAATTTATCAAGAACAGATAATGCAAATAGCAAAAGAGATAGCAGGTTTTTCGCCTTCAAAATCGGATCTTTTTCGTCAAGCCATCTCAAAAAAGAATCTTAAGCTGATGGAAGAGTTGAAGGATGAGTTCATCGAAGGCTGTGTGACGAAAAGTGGTTTTAACAGATCAAAAGCCGAAAGACTCTTTGAGCTCATAAATTCTTTTGCTTCTTATGGATTTAACAAATCGCACAGTGTTGCTTACGCTCATATAACGGCTTGGACGGCATATCTAAAAGCGCATAAAACGGCTAACTATTTATCATCCTTGATGAATTCTCACATATCGGATATGACCAAATTATCCGTTTACGCGAATGAGGCAAAGAGGATGGGAGTAGAAATCTTACCGCCAGATGTCAATTCTTCGAACGCTCTGTTCAGCGTCAAAGCTAACAAGATATTGAGTGGATTGGCGGCTATCAAAGGAGTTGGAATTCTTTTGGCCGATTCCATATACATGGAAAGGAAGAAGGGAAAGTTTGAAAGTTTAGAAGATTTTCTTGCGAGAATGAAAGAGGCCAAACCCACAAAAAGAGCCGTTGAAGCTTTGATTCTCAGCGGTGCGATGGATTCCATTTGTCCAAATAGAAAGTACGCTGTTGAGAATCTGGATCTTATTTGGGATAAGGCTGAAGGAGGGTTAAAGGCTCTTCAACAGGAACTCTTCGGCAATAAAAAAGTTTCACAACTTCCCTCAATACAGGGATATCCCGATTACGAAATGACGGAAAAACTGAATCTTCAGCGTCAATATTTCGATCTCATCACCTCTTCTTTAAGTGGAAAAGGTTTCTCAAAGGTGCATCAAGAGAAAAAAGGAAGAGTGACTTTTTATCTTTCCGAAAACGGTGAAAAATTCCTGGCTACCGATGGAGAAAGTGAAGAAGAGGTAACTTTGCTCTTCCCATTGCCAGCGGGGGGGCCTTACGTGGGAATTTTCAAATACGATAACGATGAAATGATCTTGGAAAAAATCTTGAAAACACCTGATACCACCTATGTTTATATTGACGATATTTCCGAAATTCAAAACGTTCTTTCCAATCTTATAGATGTGAAAGGGAAAAAAGTTGTTTTAAGGATAAATGGTATATCCATGATAATAGAGGATAAGACGTTAAATGAGGAGGAGGTACGTCGTGAAGGATGAAGAGATAAAGAAAGAGTACGAAAAATGGAATCAAAAAACGGAAGAAACTTTGAAGAAATTTCCCGAAAGAGGAGAATTCAAAACCAGCTGGGGTGAAGATGTCAAAAGGCTTTACACACCTTTAGATGTTGGCGACTATTCTGAAATAGGTTTTCCCGCCGAATATCCTTTCACACGTGGCGTTCAGAATACCATGTACAGAGGTAAATTATGGACGATGCGCCAGTACGCGGGATTTAGAACGGCGGAAGAATCCAACAAAAGATACAAATATCTTCTTGAACAAGGTCAAAGTGGTTTATCAGTAGCCTTCGATCTTCCAACTCAGATAGGATACGATTCTGACGATCCACATTCGCTTGGAGAAGTTGGAAAAGTCGGCGTTGCCATAGACTCGTTAGCCGACATGGAAACCCTCTTTGACGGTATTCCTCTTGCAAAGGTAAGCACCTCCATGACGATAAATTCCACAGCTGCTATCTTACTCGCCATGTATCTCAGCGTTGGAGAAAAGCAAGGAGTTACACGTGATAAACTGCGTGGAACCATTCAAAACGATATCTTGAAAGAGTACATCGCGCGTGGAACTTACATCTTTCCTCCACAACCTTCTATGAGAATAATTACCAACATATTCGAATTTTGTTCAAAAGAGATGCCACTTTGGAATACGATAAGTATCAGTGGTTATCATATAAGAGAAGCCGGGGCGGATGCCGTTCAGGAAGTCGCCTTCACGCTGGCCGACGGTGTTGAATATGTGAGAGCCGCCGTGAAAGCAGGTTTAGATCCAAACGTATTTGGAAAAAGGCTCTCTTTCTTTTTCGCCTCTCATAACGATTTTCTTGAGGAAATAGCTAAATTCAGAGCCGCTCGAAGAATGTGGGCGAAGTTAATGAAAGAAAAGTTCAACGTTACAAATCCATCGGCGATGAGACTTAAATTCCATACGCAAACTTCCGGATCCACACTCACGGCTCAACAACCAGACAACAACATAATACGTGTAACCATTCAAGCGTTGGCAGCCGTTTTGGGAGGCACGCAATCTTTGCATACCAATTCAAGAGATGAAGCTTTGGCATTGCCAACTGAAGAATCGGTGCGAATAGCGTTGCGTACGCAACAGATAATCGCGTACGAATCCGGCGTACCAAAAACCGTAGATCCACTTGCCGGATCCTATTACATAGAAAGTCTTACCGATTCCATAGAAAAGAAGGCTTTCGAGTACATAGACAAAATAGAGGAATTCGGCGGGATGGTGAAAGCCATTGAGGCAGGATACGTTCAGCAAGAGATAAGCAACAGAGCTTACGAATATCAAAAAGCGGTGGAATCGGGAAAACAGATAGTGGTTGGAGTGAACAAGTTCACAATACAAGAAGAACCACCCAAATCCATATTAAAGGTGAACGATCAGGTTGAGCGAGAACAGATAGAAAAACTCAAAGATTTGAAGAAACGTCGAGACAACGAGAAGGTCAAAAAATCCTTGAACGCTTTGGAGAACGCCGCGCGGAGTGACGAAAATATAATGTACCCAATAATAGATGCTGTTAAGGTTTATGCGACGATAGGTGAGATATCAAACGTTTTAAGAGGCGTCTTTGGAGAGTACAAAGAATCGATAACGATTTGAGGATGGGAGGAAACAAAATGATAAAAGTTATGATAGCAAAACCGGGGCTCGATGGTCATGACAGGGGAGCGAAGGTTATAGCCAGAGCGCTAAGAGATGCCGGAATGGAAGTGATATACACCGGCATACGCCAAACACCTGAACAGATAGCCCAAGCGGCGGTGGATGAAGATGTAGACGTGCTTGGTCTTTCAATTCTATCTGGAGCTCATATGAAGTTGGTTCCAAAAGTTCTTGAGCTCTTGAAAGAGAAAGGAGCTGAAATTCCGGTTTTCGTTGGTGGTATAATCCCAGAAGAAGATGCACAAAAATTGAAAGAAATGGGCGTGGTGGAAGTTTACGGTCCAGGTACTTCCACGCAGGAAGTGGCAGAGCAGGTGAAAGAATTTGTTGAACATTCGCATGCGTGAAGATGAACTGATAAACGGAATGAAAGCCAGAGACAGAAAGACACTCGCGAAAGTGCTTTCTTTGTGTGAAAATTTTCCAGATAAAGCCAACGTTTTACTTGCAAAATTGGAAAAAAATAACGCTCACGTTGTGGGTCTTACCGGTAGCCCTGGCGTGGGAAAGTCAACTTTGATGAATTCGATTCTGAATGAGATGAAAGACAGAAAAGTTGGAGTGATAGTCGTCGATCCTTCAAGTCCTTTCACTCATGGAGCTCTCTTAGGTGACAGGATAAGGATGCAATCTCATGCCACCTCTAAGAACGTGTTCATAAGAAGTTTTGCAAGTAGAGGTGCGCTTGGAGGACTTTCACCTTCGATATATGAAGCATGCGATGCTTTTGAAGCTTTTGGGATGGATAACGTGATAGTCGAAACTGTCGGAGTTGGGCAGTCGGAGGTGGATGTGAAAAACGTCGCTGATACCGTCGCAGTTGTGCTTTCTTCCGATGGGGGAGACGAAATACAAATGATGAAGGCGGGCCTTATGGAAATAGCCGATATCTTCATCATAAACAAATCCGATAATCCAAGATCTCAAATCCTCTTGTCAAGATTGAAAGCCGTGATGGCAATGGGGAAAAAAGACGTTCCAATTTTTCTAACCAACGCGATAACAGGTGAAGGAGTTCGAGAAGTTGTAAAGGCTTTTGACGAAAGATTTCACGAGTTGAAAGACACCAATCTTCTCTATGAAAAAAGAAAAGAAAGACTCGTTCACCATGTTAAAGCTTCGTTGAGAAGAGAATTGGATGATTTAGTTGACAAAGTTGAGATCGAAATACCGGACTTTCTAAAATTGAAAAGTCTCGTGTTGAACGAATTGTGTAAAAAGCATGAATAAGATGATCAAAAACAATCATCAACTTAAAAGAAAGGAAGGTGACACACCTTTTTTGGTGGCGGAATGAAAGCTTTGAAAATAGATCACATAGGCGTTGCGGTGAAGTCCGCTGAAGAAGCTTCAAAGGTATTCAAAGACGTTTTGAATTTAAAAACGGAAGAAGAGGTGCTTGAAGATAGAAAATTAAAAGTGATCATGGTGAATATAGGGGAATCGAGAGTGGAACTTCTTGAAGACATGGATGAGAATGGGACCATTTCCAAGTTCATCGAAAAGAGAGGAGAAGGCCTCCACCACATGGCCCTGGAAGTGGATGATGTGTACGAAAGCGTGAAAAAGTTAAAAGAAAATGGGTACAGAGTTCTTTCCGATCCTGCACCCGGAGCGGGTGGAACGATCGTGGCTTTTGTTCATCCAAAGGACGTCCATGGCGTACTTTTGGAGCTCGTCGAGAGGAGGAAAGACGATGAACAAAAATGAGGATCTCCTTAAACGTAGAGAAGCTATCAGATTGGGTGGTGGCGAAGAAAAGATAAAGAAGCAACACGAAGCTGGAAAACTCACGGCCAGAGAGAGAATAGCTCTCCTCTTGGATGAAGGAAGTTTTATGGAAATAGATGATCACGTAAAACACAGATCAACATATTTTGGACTGGATAAGAAGAATTTTCCAGCCGACGGAGTCGTAACAGGTCTTGGAAAGATAGACGGAAGAAACGTGGCCATTTTTTCTCAAGATTTCACCGTTCAAGGTGGCTCGCTTGGAGAAATGCACGCGAAGAAAATAGCCAAAATTCAAGATATGGCGATGAAATTGGGAATACCGATAATAGGAATAAACGATTCAGGTGGTGCGCGTATTCAAGAGGGTGTGGATTCCCTTTACGGATATGGTGAAATATTCTATCGGAACACGTTGGCTTCCGGCGTCATTCCTCAAATAACCGTGATAGCTGGTCCGTGTGCTGGCGGAGCGGTCTACTCTCCAGCCATAACCGACTTCGTGTTGATGATCGACAAAACATCCAAGATGTTCATAACGGGCCCAGAAGTCATAAAAGCGGTAACCGGCGAAGAAGTTACCCAGGAATCGCTTGGGGGAGCTTTGGTTCATAACAGCAAGAGCGGTGTCGCTCATTTTATGGCTAAAAACGAAGAAGAAATGGTGAAGATGGTAAAAAGATTGCTTTCCTACATCCCATCGAACAACTTGGAAGAACCCCCTATTCTCGAACCGGTTCAGCTTCCAAAAGATGCAACTTTGGATACAATTATCCCGGAAGATCCGCATCGTCCTTACGATATGTTAGAAGTTATAAAAAGAGTGGTGGATCCTGATAGTTTCTTTGAAGTGCACGCCAAATTCGCGCGTTCTATGATCGTTGGATTTGCCAGAATAAACGGTAGAAGTGTTGGAATAGTGGCAAATCAACCGAAGGTTCTTGCTGGCGTTTTGGATATAGACTCTTCCGATAAGGCCGCTCGTTTCATACGCTTCTTGGACGCTTTTAACATTCCCGTAGTCACATTCGTCGATACGCCAGGTTTTCTCCCAGGTACATCTCAAGAATACGGTGGGATAATACGACACGGAGCCAAGTTGCTCTACGCTTACAGCGAGGCTTCTGTTCCAAAGATCACCGTCATCACTCATAAAGCTTATGGTGGGGCATACATAGCCATGGGCAGCAAGCATTTGGGAGCAGATTTGGTACTGGCATGGCCGAGTGCGGAAGTTGCGGTTATGGGAGCAGAAGGAGCTGCAAATATAATTTTCAGAAAAGAGATCAAAGCTTCAAAGGAACCTGAAAAAACTCGAAAAGAGAAGATAAAAGAATACGCCGATGCCTTTTCAAACCCATATGTGGCAGCTTCCAGAGGATACGTTGATACCGTTATATTGCCATCGGAAACGCGTGAATACCTGGTGAGCGGTTTGGAAAAACTTTCCTCAAAGGCTGAAGGAAAACCGTCTAAAAAGCACGGTAACATTCCTTTGTGATCGGGGTGAATCAAGTGGAGAGAACTTGGACCATATCGATAGTTGGTATAATTGTGGCGTTGGGAGGTTTGGGCTTTATAGCCATTTTCTTTGCCATAATGGGCCACTTCTTCACCCAAAACTCCAAGCGGAAAGTTGAGAAATCGGTAAATAAGTCTAAGGTGAATGCACCGGAAAGCGCACCTACGGCTACGATGAAAAATAATGTTCCACAGGTAATTCCTACAAATGTGAACGTTGGGGAAGAAGACGAAATCGTGGCAGTCATAAGCGCTGCGATAGCTTCATTTGGTGGAGACACACCTAGGATACTTTCCGTAAAAAAAGTGGGAGAAAATATGCCTCGAAATTTGTGGCGTTTTCATGATACTCAAAGAATTTGGAGAATAAACCACGCAAATGGGAAAGGAGCTCTCAGAAATGGGTAAAAAATATCTCATAAAGGTAAACGGTAAGATGTACGAAGTGGAAGTGGAAGAGATGGAAAATGTTGAAGTTTCTCCATCTACGGTGCAAAATCACGTACAGACGTCTACCACTGTGCCCACTCAAAATCCAATTTCGCCGTCTTCTACATCATCGCAAGTATCTTCTGCACCGTCGACGCCTGCGCCTCAAACTTCCCCTACCAGTAAGCAAGAGACATCTGGCACACTCTCTGAAGGGGAAAAGATCACGGCTCCGATGTCTGGTGTGGTGTTGAAAGTGAACGTCAAAGCCGGTGATATCGTGAAAGACGCTCAAACCCTTGTTGTAATAGAAGCGATGAAAATGGAAAACGAGATATTGGCTCCCAGAGATGGGAAGATCAAAGAGGTGTTGATCAAAGAGGGTCAGCAAGTTGAAATAGATCAACCTCTCATAGTTATGGAATGATGAAGCGAAAGAAATTCGAAGAATGGGTGTGATGAGATGAAGAATTTTTCGCAGATGTTCGAGGAAATAAGGAAATCGCCCAAGAGAAAGATCGTACTCGTTGGGGCTGAAGACATCGAGGGCATAAAGGCCGTAAACGAGGCTGCAGAAAATGGTATAGTGGATGCGGTATTGGTGGGGAATGGAGCGAAAATTGAAGAAAATCTTGAAAAATTGGGAATAAAGGGAAAGTTCGAGATCGTTCACGCTGACGATTCTCAAAAATCCGCCGAAACGGGAGTCAAGTTGGTCTCAAGTGGTAAAGCCGATATAGTCATGAAAGGGCTTATCAAAACCAGCGTTCTGCTCAAAGCCGTCCTGAATCCTGATTGGGGACTTAGAAGTGGAAAACTCTTAAGTCATCTCGTTGTGGCGGAAGCAAAAGATTACGATAAATTCATAGGCGTCACGGATGGAGGTATGATAATTCGTCCGACTCTTGAACAAAAAGTCGAGATAATAAAAAATGCAGTTGAATTCTTTCACAAAATGGGAAATGATAATCCCAAAGTCGCATGTATAGCCGCTGTGGAAGTGGTGAATCCAGATATGCCGGAGACCGTAGAAGCCGCGCAACTGGCAGCCATGTGGAAGAGGAAACAGATAACGGGATGTGTCGTTGATGGACCGTTAGGCTTTGATAACGCAGTGGATGCAAGAGCCGCAAAGGTAAAACACGTCGAAGGTGAAGTGGCTGGTAATGCGGATATACTTTTGGTACCGGATATACATTCGGGAAATTTCCTGGGTAAATCAATGGATTACTGTGCACATTACACGATAGGTGGAATAGTTTTGGGAGCGAGATCGCCAATAGTTATAGTCTCCAGGGCAGATGAAGCGAAAGCAAAACTCGCTTCGATCGCGTTGGGAGCATTATCGGCAAAAAAGGAGGAGAAAATATGAAAATAAAAAGCGCTGTTATAGCAATCGGAGGAAACGCGATTCAAGGACCAAAAGAGTTGCCAACCGCTGAAGTGATGAGAAAAAATCTTCAGGTAACTACGTCGTATCTGGTAAACGCTTTGGACGGAATGAACGTCGTTATAACTCATGGAAATGGACCTCAAGTTGGAAATTTACTCGTTCAACAGGATCTGGCAAAAGAAAAATTGCCTCCTCTTCCGTTGGATTTAAACGACGCTTACACGCAAGGAATGCTTGGATATTTGATAGTTCAAGCTTTTGAAAACCAGCTTGCCAAAAACGGAATGGAAAGAAAATGTGCTGCCTTGGTTACACAGGTTGTCGTCGATCCTGAAGATCCGGCATTTAAAAATCCAACCAAACCGGTGGGGCCTTTTTATTCAGCCCAAGAGGCAGAAAAACTCGCTAGGGAAAAAGGATGGAAGATAAAAGAAGACGCCGGTAGAGGGTACAGAAGGGTTGTTCCTTCTCCTCAACCGTTGGATGTAGTCGAAAAAGATCTCGTAAAACAACTCATGAATGAAGGAGTTATAACCGTTACAGTGGGCGGGGGAGGAATCCCAGTAATGAAAAAGGATGATGGCATCATCGAAGGTGTGGAAGCCGTTATAGATAAAGACAGAGCTTCGTCTTTACTGGCGAGGATATTGGATGTTGATGTGTTTGTGATTTTAACGGGCGTCGAAAAAGTTTACATAAATTTCGGTAAACCTGAGCAAAAAGCTCTCGATAAAATAACGATTTCAGAGGCTTCTAAGCTCATGAAAGAGGGTCATTTCCCCGCCGGTTCCATGGGACCTAAGATAGAATCTGCCATCGCCTTTGTCAAAGCCACTGGACGCCAATGTGTTATAACTTCCTTGGAAAAAGTGAGCGAGGCTCTAAAAGGTAAAGCCGGAACGTTTATAGTTCCCGATTGAAAACGAGGGATGAACTAAGGGGTATCCATTGTGGTTTTTCGTGACAACGTTGCTTATCTTCTTGAACTTACATAAAGGAAAAAATCCGCCTTATGTGCGATGGGGTAACTTGAGATGAAGATATTAGTACCATTTGAAAATGAAAATGACTTCAAGAAGTTCAAACCCGTTTTTTACAACGAAATAGAGGAATTCCTCTATTCTAATTTTTGGGATGTCATAGTCATAAAGAAAAAAGAAGATCTCATAAAGATAAAAGATTTTTCGAATTTTGGGACTCTTTTCGTGAATATCGGTCAAGAACGTCTTGAAGAGGCGTTCAATTTTAACGTGGAAGAATCGATTAAAGCTCTTGAATTGATGGAAAAAATCGTTAAAGAACGTAAGAACGCTAACAATTTGAAAAAAGTAAAAGAACTTATAATGGAACCGGTGACTCTAGATCCAACGATGGCAAAAGCCTACAGAGATTTTTCCAAAAAGTCCCTATCAAGACTCTCAATAGTCATAGCGGAAGATGGTCTCTTGGAAGACTGGATATTGTGGCCCCTCTTGGAAAATCATGATGTGATCGATTTTTCTGTCGCTTCAGAAGAAGAGATGCTGTTGAGAATATTCGGAAGTAAAGCCCATCCACCTCTTCTTTCAAAGGAAGGAGTTATCGTGTTGATGAATTGCGATAAATGTTCGGAACATGCCTCCTCTAAGATATCAAGAGCGGTGACACTGGGATTCTTTTCGCCGTATCTTACCGATTCGAAGGAGAAATGCCTTTCACGGGTGATATTTCACTTTGAAAATGAAAGAAAAATTCCACCGTTCATTAGACAACTTGCCGGTACCAGCGTTTCAAGAATTCCACCTTTACGGAAGATAAGCGAATCCTTACCGGTAATCTTGAGATTTTTCGTTTCTCTCCTGGGACAAGAAATGGCGACGGTGAACGTTGAAATTTCTGAAGATGTTGAAAACAGAGTGAAAAAATCGAAATGGAATGGAAATTGGAGGGAATTCTTGAATTTTTGTAAAGCTTTTGCAAGTGGTAAAGAAAAAATTCGACAAAACGTGAACTCTTCAAAATCGCTTCCAAAGTTAAAGGATTATGTGAAGAATGTTAGTGCAGAAGCGGAGAAGGAGTTGATCAAAAAAGCGGTGGAACTTTACGGTTTAAACAGGGGAAAACTCAGCAAAGTCCTTGGTATAAATTCAAAGACCTTGACGAAAAAATTAAGACTATACGGATTGGATGATAAAAGTTGAAGCAAACGGTTTTGATATATCTTCCCCTTGATCCGAACAAGGCGAAATTGGCCAATTTGCCGGTTAAACTTCCGATTTTAGCTGAAGATTTCGAAAAAGTCGTTAAGGAAAACAAGCTTTCTTCAGATGTGATTCTGCGTGGATTGGAAGCACAGGTAAAAACCGGCAAGGATTTGGACTATTACCTTTCCTACTATTTGTATCTTCTTTACGACAGAGCACGAGAAGCGATAAACACAAGAGATTTTACCTCTGCAAGAGAATATCTTGAAAAAGCCGTAAAGTACAAAAAGGATTACAGGTACCCATTTCATCTCGGAATAATAGAAAGAGAAGAAGGAAATCTTGACACATCTGAATTGTTGCTCAGGGAAGCCATGAGTTTAAACGATGACTTCATTCCAGCACGTTTGGAATTGGCAAGAACGCTTATTCAAAAAGATGAAGCGGATGAAGCGATCGAAATGTG
>CAZCZS010000012.1:0-29754 GCA_964503355.1 uncultured Mesoaciditoga sp. | reverse complement strand
GTCTGAGCGTGCCTGACGATTTTCTGTAGAGTCTTTGACCATAACGTCATTGCGGACCTGATCTGCAATCTCAGTTCTTTGAAGAACGAGATTCTGAATCAAAAACGAGATCCCGGATCAGGTCCGGGACGACCTTCGGTCGGTTCAGGATGATCTTCGGTTGGTAGGGCATGACAAAAAAGATCCAGGATGATATCTTCAAAAAAATCCCTTCTCGTTTGAAAAGTGATTTATCTTTGTTAAAATCCTTTGGCTTATGAAACTCGCACATAACGTAAGTCGAATAAACGAAACAAAATGGAAAGTGGGCTTTTTTCACATTTCATGTAAAAGAATCGCATTCGATGAAAAGAAGGGCTTAAAAGGGGAATTTTGGTGTTATAATTTATCGTCATTCTTGCGAAGGGAGATAAAAGTTGGATAAGTTCGTCGTAGCTCTCACATCTTTCTTGGTAACGCTTTTCGTTACTCCATTTGCGATAAAGTTATCAAAAAGTAAAGGCTGGGTGGATATACCAAACGAAAGAAAGATCCACACCACTCCCATGCCAAGAATTGGGGGAGTTGGTATATTAGCCGGGACGATCTCTGGCTTGATTTTGGTATTCGCTTATCAGCATGCTTCATGGGTCTTATGGCTTTTAGCGATCTGTTTGCTCATCTCGTTGATGGGATTTTGGGATGATGTGAAAGGTTTATCATTCAAAGTGAAATTTCTCTTTCAAATCGTTGGAGCCATTTTGGCGATATGGCTTGTCGGTGCGAACATACCGTACATAACCAATCCCTTCTCTCACGCAAGAATCGAATTCGGGATATTCGGCCCCGTTGTGGCTCTCGTATGGATAGTAGGTATAACAAATGCCATCAACCTTTCGGATGGATTGGACGGGTTGGCGGCGGGCTTAAGCGCCATTTCGGCTCTCACGTTGGCGGTAACATCGGCAAAAACCAACATGGTGGCGGCATTGGTAGCCTTGACGGTTTTTTCATCTGCCATCGCTTTTTTAAGGTACAATTTTCACCCCGCAAAAACGTTTATGGGAGACACCGGAAGTCAATTGCTGGGGTTCATATTGGCGGTCATATCCATCAAAGGAGCATCTCTTTCCGCTTCGACGTTGTCATTGGCCATACCGCTTTTGGCTATAGGAATTCCGATATTAGACACGGCCTACGCGTTTATCAGAAGAATGGTGAAAAAGGGAAATCCCTTCTTACCCGATAAAATGCACATTCATCACCAACTCTTGAGCATAGGTTTTTCACACGTTGGAGCCGTTTTGTTCATGTACATGATAAGTGGAGCCTTGGCCGCAATAGCGATATTGTACAGGGGAAAACACGAACTGACTTTGCTGGCCTCGTATTCCACGATAGCGATAGCACTTTTGGCTTTTTTGAAAGTTATGAGGATGAGAACAACAAGAAAGAATGGGAGGCGTAAAGATGTCTGAAATGCTAAAAGTTAAAATTTTAAAAACGGGCGAAACGGTAGAATATCCCAAAGGCATAACGCTTGAAAGCATAGCGAAAGATTACGAAAATCATTACATTTCAAAAATAGTGGCCGCAAAAGTTAACAATGATATACGTGAGCTTTTCAAGACGTTGGAAAGAGACGCTGAAGTGGACTTCATAGATCTAACAGATGAAGACGGTGTGAGAATATATCAACGCGGCTTGATGTTCATAACGTTCGTCGCGGCCCGTGAAGTATTCCCGGATAAAATGCTTAAAGTTAGACATTCTCTGGGAAAAGGGCTTTACTGCGAATTCGACGGATGGGTTCCTTCTGAAAAGGATCTCAAGAAACTCAAGGCCAAGATGAAAGAACTGGTCGAAAAGGATATACCTTTCATAAAAGAAGAATTGTACAAATTCGACGCTTTGGAGTTGTTTAAAAAACACGGTTTAACAGATAAGATAGAACTTTTGAAGTACAGAACGAAGTCAACCATAAACGTTTACTGGTGTGGAAAATACTTCAATTACTATTACGGTCACATGGTCCCATCAACCTCGTACATAGAACTATTCGATCTCGTAAAAGTTGACAACGGCTTCGTGTTGGTTCATCCGGATATCACGAAGCCCAACGGTCTTCCGAAATACGTTCCTCAACCGAAGATGGCAAAAGCATACGCGGATAGAGAAAGGTGGGCTCAAATAGTAGACATGGAAACGGTCGGGGATTTGAACAAGATAATAAGTAACGATCGTTCAAGAGAGCTCATCATGATGTGTGAACTGCTACATGAAAAGGAGATATCGAAAATAGCCGATTCGATAGTGCAAAGGGGAAATGTAAAGCTCGTTTTGATTTCCGGGCCTTCTTCGTCTGGCAAAACGACGTTTTCGAAAAGGCTTGCCCTTCAGTTGAGGGTCAACGGATTACAGCCCGTTCCTATATCCTTGGACGATTACTTCGTTGAAAGGGACAAAACACCTTTAGGTCCAGATGGAAAACCAGATTTCGAATCGATAAAAGCGTTGGATCTTGAACTCTTCAATCACGACCTCAACGCGATTTTTGAGGGAAAATCAGTGGAACTTCCGAAGTTCAATTTCAAAAAAGGAAGAAGAGAGTACAACGGCAATTGGTTGAAGCCGACGGAAAGAACCATACTCATCGTGGAAGGAATTCATGGCTTGAATCCGCTTCTCACTTCAAAAATAGACGATGCTCTGAAATACAAGATATACGTAAGCGCTCTAACCCAAATGAATTTGGATGGAGACAACAGAATTCCAACAACGGATGTGAGAATAATAAGAAGAATCGTAAGAGACTACAATTTTAGGGGTCACGACGCTTTGAAAACTTTGGAAATGTGGCCTTCTGTGAGAATGGGAGAGGAAAAAAATATCTTTCCATTCCAAGAGCAAGCAGATGTCATGTTCAACTCCTCGCTCCCTTACGAACTGGCGGTGCTGAAAAACTTCGTTACCCGTTTGCTCTTGCAAGTGGATAATTCAACTCCTCAATACAGTCAGGCCAGAAGACTCATAAGGTTCTTGGATTACTTCCTTCCGATTGTGGACTTCGATGTTATCCCATCAACATCCTTGATAAGGGAGTTTATAGGAGGAAGTTACTTCCATTATTGATTCCATTTTTTCAAAATCGAAACGATAACGCTATATGTAGTATATAGTTTAAATGATATACTACATATAGTGTTTATTTTTCGCAAGAAATGTGAGGAGGTCGTGTACATGTTATCTGAAATCATCGAGAGATTTTCCACAATTAAGCCAAGCAAAAACGCAGAACGCATACTGAAAGAAAGATATTATTGGAAAGATCAATCTGGGAAATTCATAGAAAAAAGTTGGTCAGACGTGGCAAAAAGAGTTGCCAGAATCATAGCAACGGCCGAACTGAAAAACCCAAATTTAAAAGATAAAAAGAATGAAGAAAAACTTACCGAGATCAAAAAGTGGGAAGAACGATTTTACAACATTCTAAATGCCAGAATCTTCATTCCAAATAGCCCCACTCTTTTCAACGCCGGCAGCGGTGTGGAAATAAGCTTGCTTCAAAAAGAAAGGGAAAAAATGACACTTGAAGACTACGAAAAGGTATTCTCAACTCGAAATCATCTTCACATGTTAAGCGCTTGCTTCGTCGTACCAGTTGAAGACAGCATAGAAGGAATATTCGATGCCGTTAAAGATTACGCCCTCATAACCAAAGCTGGTGGTGGAGTCGGTTCCAACTTTTCCAGGTTAAGGCCAAAAGGTTCTTTCGTCGCCGGTACATCTGGAAGATCGTCCGGACCTGTGAGTTTCATGCACGTCTTCAACTCGGCCATAGGAGTCGTGGAGCAAGGATACAAACGCCGCGGGGCTTTGATGGGAATATTGAACATAGATCACCCTGACATAAAAGAATTCATAGAAGCGAAGAAAGATAACACCGGTGATTCCGTACTCAAGTTTTTCAACATTTCGGTTGGCATAACAGATAAACAAAAAGTTTTGAAAGCTTACGAAGAGGATGGAGAAATAGAACTCTACCATCCCAAATCCACCAAAAAAGAAAAGATAAAGGTAAGAGAGATATTAAAAGAAATAGCGACAAACGCCTGGAAAACCGGTGATCCAGGTTTGGCCATTTTGGATGAAATGAACAAATATAACGCTCTTTATCCTTTCAGAAAAATCGAATCCACCAACCCTTGTGGAGAAATAGGATTGCCTCCTTTCGAAGCGTGTAATCTCGGTTCTATAGATGTGGCCAAATTCCATCAAAATGGAGCCTTCGATCATGAGGCCTTCAAAGAGGCCATCGCTATAGCCGTGAGATTTCTCGATGACGTTATAGACGTGAACGTATTTCCCTTGAAAGAAATAGATGAAGCGGTTAGAAATTCGCGCAGACTTGGCTTGGGTATAATGGGTTTCGCCAATCTTCTTTACAAAATGAACATAGCCTATGATTCGCAAGAGGGAAGGAAATTCGCATCCAACCTTACCGCTGAATTGGCTCTTCAAGCTCACAAAACTTCGTACGAACTGGCATTGGAAAAGGGAAATTTTCCACTCTTTGAAAAAAGTCGTTATTTCACCGAAAAAGGATTCATTCCATTCGCAATGGGAAGTTCCGATCTCGATGAAGAGATAAGGGAAACTTTTAAATCCATTTCAAACGCTCACAGAAATGTCGCGGTTCTCACAGTCGCACCGACGGGCTCAATATCCAACATAGCGGACACTTCATCCGGATTGGAACCGAATTTCTTGTTGGCGTACACACGATACATGACCAAATCGGATGGAAGTAAAGAGGCTTTGATGTACGTGAACGATCTACTCGTTGAGAGATTGGGTGATCTCTTAACTTTGGAACTCAAAGAGAAGTTGATAAAAGAAGGAACGTTACGCCATATAGAAGGCATTCCAGAAGATATCAAAAAGGTATTCGTCGTGAGCCATGATATTTCTCCGGATGATCATCTTAAAATGCAAGAAGCGTTTCAAAATTACATCGATAACAACATTTCCAAAACCATAAACCTACCAAATTCTGCAACAGTTGAAGATGTATTGGACATCTACGTGAAAGCCCTGCGTTCTAACGTGCGAGGAGTTACCATTTACAGAGATGGCTCACTGCAAACACAGGTTTTGAATTCCAACAAAAAGGTGAAAACCAAAGACGCACCACGGGTAAAATTCTTCATTTTGGATGAAAACCACAAACTCAGGGCAAAACCAAGAAAAGAAACTCTGAGATCGGTAACCAGAAAATACAAACATGAAAGTGGAACCACCTACATAACGGTCAGTTTCGACTCATCTGGCGAAGCCATAGAAGTGTTCGTATCTAACGGAGGAGAAACGGCGGAAATAATAGGCAGACTCACTTCCGTTGCGCTGCGTTCTGGCGTTTCCATCGAAGAGATCTTGGAACAACTTCAAAAAGTGAAAGGCGGATATTCCAAAGGGGTGGCCACAGAAATCAAAAAAGCCATAGACGACTTTTCAAAATTATGGGGTGAAATGTACGATGACTATCCAGAAGAGATCGAGGAAATAATTCACATAGACGGAAGCAAAAAAACTCCAGAAGAAGTCGAAAAATTCGTCGTGGCGAACGGCTTAAAGTGGTACAACGACTATTACATCGACGACGAAGGAAACACCTACTGCCCTGTCTGTCTTTCGAAAAATTCGCTGGTAAGCCAAGAAGGATGCGTAACTTGCATGAACTGCAATTGGTCCAAATGCACTGTGGGATAAAGACAAATCAAAAGAGCCCTCAGGCGAGGGCTCTTTTATCTTAAATCGAAACTCTTCCGAGTTTTGTATAAATTAACGAAAAAATTGACTATGGGTGTGATGAGAAAATGAACGATGAGGTGAAAAACTGGGGTTTTATTTTAGCTCAATTAGCGATATACTCTATAAAGAAAGTGTTGAATCTTATTTATGATTTTCATTATCTCAGGAAAAAATACAAATACACAAAAAATGAGATAGTCCCAATTTTACAGCAAATACTTGACACAATCGAATGAATTGATATCAGCTCCCTATCCAGTCATCAACAGGTATTTTGGATTGTTCTAAAATTCTTTTTAGTAAATCCACAGAAATTTCTTTTTTGTGAGGATTGGGAATTGTAAGTCTTAGAGTTCCCTTGATCATGAAAAAATGCTTTCCCCCACTGTACGGGCCTTCGAATCCGAATTTCTTCAACTTCTTCACTAACTTTTTCCAAGAAACGGGAGACAGTTTAGGCACTTGTCCCCATCTCAGTTGGAATTTTTATTCTGTATTTCCCAAGGGGAGGAATGGGAAGTGATTTTTTAATACTTAGTATTATCCATTCTTCAAGAACTTCTCTTAAATTTTCTCTGCACTCTTCAAGGGTCTTTCCACTTGCCCATACTCCATTAAGCTCTGGTATTTTACCGAAGTACGGCTCTTCATCGTTTATTATTTCATATGTAGCTTTTTCTAATGCAGCTTGAATATACTCTTCGATCATTAAATGATCACCCCACGTAAAATAGACATTTTTTGATTCATAACAAACACCTCCATCTCTACGGGCTCTTCCCTTTCTTATATCAATATTTTTCGATCGAATTATATCATGGATAAGTGATCAGTAATGGGTAATTACACTCAATTCCCAAAAGCAATTGGCTTAATAAATTTCTCTATCCAAGGCTTTGCAAAAGTAATAAGATTTAGAAAGTTTCATCCATGAATCCTAATATGCCACTTCTTAGGCTTTGAACCCCACTTTTTTTAGTTTATCTATGAGCTCTTTCATTATCTTATCCACAATCCTTTGGCTTTCTATAATCATGCACGTATGGCTTTGAATAGTGCATATCCATCTTATGTAGCAGTTTCAATAAAAACCTGAAAAATTGTTGATAACCTTGATTTTTTCTTTATCATAACTTGCCTTTTCCTGCGAAACGACAAAGATATTTTCCTTTTTAACGAGTTTAGATATTCTTCGGAATTTCGCTTCGCTTTAACAAAAGAGTCCTCAGGCGAGGGCTCTTTTTCACACCTTAAATTGATTTATGAAATTCAGCTGAAGGTTGGTAACCTGAGTTTTTAATTCTTTTACGATCTGTTCTTCCATTTTCGTTTCGAAGTGCTCCACCATCTTTGAAAGCAAGTCTATTAAGAACCGTGCATCTTCTCTCGATTTGTGGAATTCTTCATCGGCATCTTTTACCAAACCCAGCGAAATCCATGCTTTTTGTTCTAACAATGAGAAAGCGAAAAGTGCCGTTTCATTCGCATTTAAGATCTTTTTTTCGTTTTCATTTTTCTTTTTTACATCACCATCTTTGATTGTTCCACCATTTTGGGATTTCTTCGGAGAATCTCCATTTTCCATCATGCGTCCACCTCCGCTTTGCTCTTTTTGACGATTATCTCATCTTCTTCAACATCCACGATCACTTCGTCTCCCTCTTTGAGGGTTCCTTCTATTATCATATCAGCTATCTTGTTTTCCACTTCGTTTTCTACCAACCTTCTCAAGGGTCTCGCGCCTAAGGATGGATCGTAACCTCTTTCCGCAAGAATTCTTCGAGCTTTTGGAGTGATCTCTATCTTTATTTCTTTATCTTTCAACATATTTTCAACTTTCTTAATGAATTTATCAACTATCAATTCCATATGTTCTCTCTTCAAAGGCTTGAAAGCTATTATGGAATCTATTCTGTTCAAGAATTCCGGCTTGAAATGCTTTCTTATTTGATTCATCAAAAATTCATCCACATACGTTTTGCTTTCTTCCACTTTGTTCAGTATGTAATCACTGCCGATGTTGGAAGTCATTATTATTATGGTGTTCTTGAAATCCACGGTATTTCCCTTTCCGTCTGTTAATCTTCCATCTTCCAACACTTGAAGAAGCGTGTTGAAAATTTCAGGATGCGCCTTTTCTATTTCATCCAACAAAATGACGCTGTACGGTCTTCTTCTAACGGCTTCGGTTAACTGTCCACCTTCTTCGTAACCAACGTAACCGGGTGGTGCTCCTATAAGCCTGGAAACGCTGTGCTTTTCGGAATATTCAGACATGTCTATCCTTATCATCGCATTTTCACTGTCGAACAACACCTCGGCCAACGCCTTTGCCAACTCCGTTTTTCCCACGCCCGTTGGTCCTACGAAGATGAAAGAACCCAGCGGTCTGTTCGGATCCTTCAAGCCTGCTCTTGCCCTTCTTATGGTCGCCGCTATCGCGTTAACCGCTTCTTCTTGATCTACGATTCTTTCATGAATGAGTTTTTCAAGGTTGATGAGTTTTTTTCTCTCGTCTTCGAGTAATTTGCTTACCGGTATGCGTGTCCATCTTTCCACAACTTTTGCTACCACATCTTCATTGACAACTTTGGGAATGTTCTTCTCTTTCTCTTCCCACTCTTTTTGAACTCTCTCCAATTCTTTTTTCTTTCTCTCAAGTTCGGCTTTTTTCGTCGCCGCTCTTTCGTAGTCGCCCTCCATCGCTGCCGTGTTTATCTCTTCTTCCAAGTTCTTTATCTCTTTTTCAAGTTCGACGAGCTCAGTTGGAACGAAAGAGTTCTCAAATTTAACCCTGGATGCCGCCTCGTCTATCAAATCTATGGCTTTATCGGGCAGAAACCTGTCCGTGATGTAATGCGATGAAAGCTTTACAGCGGCAACTATGGCCTCGTCTTCTATTTTAACGTTGTGATGTTTTTCGTACCTTTCTTTGAGTCCCTTAAGGATCTCTATGCTTTCCTCTTCAGATGGCTCTCTCACGTAAACGGTTTGAAATCTTCTCGCCAAAGCTTTATCTTTCTCTATGTATTTTCTATACTCCTCTACCGTTGTGGCCCCAATACATCGGAGTTCGCCTCGGGCCAGCGCCGGTTTCATCATATTCGAAGCGTCCAAGCTTCCTTCAACGCTACCGGCTCCAACAACGGTATGAAGTTCGTCTATGAACAGTATTATCTCGCCGTTTGAAGCTTTAACTGCGTCAATAAGGGCTTTCAACCTTTCTTCGAATTCTCCCCTGAATTTCGTCCCTGCAAGTAATCTTCCCATATCCAAGGAGAGTATTCGTTTATTTCTCATGTAGTCTGGAACCTTTCCATCCGCTATCAACTGAGCTAGCCCTTCCACGATGGCGGTTTTTCCAACACCGGGATCTCCTATCAAGACTGGGTTGTTTTTTCTCTTTCTTCCAAGTATTTCTATAGTTCTCTCTATCTCTTTTTTCCTTCCTATAACCGGATCCAACTTGCCAGCCTTGGCCTCTTCAACGAGATCCGTTGTGAATTTCGCCAAGGCATCCAGATTTTCTCCCTCTTTTGAAGTTCCACTCTTTCTTATTTTAAGAACGGAATTGTAAACTTTTTCATCATCAACTCCGAATCTTTGAAGCAATCTCGCCGCCATCGAATCTGGTGTTTTGACAGCGCCCAAAAGTATATGCTCGGTTCCAATACGTTCATCTCCCATTCGAGAGGCTTCGGCCTTGGCAGCCTCTAAAACGTGCCTCGCATCTGGTGTTATGTACATCTGCTTTATGGCACCTGAACCACTTTTATATCCACCGTATTCTCTGACAACTTCCTCGGTTTTTTCCTTCAACTTGAGAATGTCCACTTTTAGATCTTTTAAAACGTCTACGGCCACGTTTCCCTCATCTTCCAAAATGGCAAGCAGGATATGTTCCGATCTCAGCTGATCTTGAGCGTATCTCGTCAAAATGTCTTGCGTGGACATCATTATCTGTGCCGCTTTTTCGGTATATTCATCGAAATTCAGCATCTTCTTCACCTCCAAAACAAAAGGGGCTTCAAGCCCCTTTTGTCACTTTTTCTTTTTCTTATTTAATCTGTATCTTTACCTTCTTAGATTTGGATTCAGGGCGTTTGGGAATTACGAGCTTAAGCA
Organism: uncultured Mesoaciditoga sp.; assembly: GCA_964503355.1. Classification (GTDB taxonomy): domain Bacteria; phylum Thermotogota; class Thermotogae; order Mesoaciditogales; family Mesoaciditogaceae; genus Mesoaciditoga. The sequence goes on along the minus strand of CAZCZS010000012.1, from coordinate 19,839 downwards.
CGCCGTTTTCGTACTTGGCCTCGATCTTTTCCGGATCCGCGTCTTCGGGCAATGTGAACGATCTTTCGAAAGTTCCATAGCTTCTCTCCAAAATCCGCGCACCCTTTTTCTCTTCTTTGCGTTCGTCAACTTTTTCACCTTTTATGGTGAGTATCCTGTCTGTGACGTTGACTTCTATATCATCTTTGCTCATGCCCGGAATTTCCGCTTCTATTTCGTATCCTTTATCACTTTCGAATATGTCCATCGGGGCTATTATCTCGTCTATTCCTTTCGATAACGTCGGCCATTCGTACGGAAATTCTTCGAAAAGCCTATCTATCATTCTTTGCATTTCCTTGAACGGTGTGTAGATATCCATCACATTTTCATTTCTTTCTTTTCTTTTTTCAATCGCCATACGAACCACCTCCTTGATTTTTTGTTTTTATATCCGAATACTTTTAATTACTTTCCTTGATATTCCGCGTTCACGGTACCATCATCTTCATTTGAAGACGTTGATGACGAAGTGTTCGATGTGTTTGCAGATGCGGCTTGTTGGTAAAGTTTCTGTCCTATCTCTTGAGACTTCTTGTTGAGATCATCGACAAGCACCTTCATTCTGGCGTAATCATCGTGTTCTATGGCGTCTCTCAGATCTTTGACCATTGATTCGACTTCACTTCTCAAAGAAGGTTCTATCTTATCACCCTGCTCTTTTAGCAATTTTTCAACTTGATAAGCGAGTGCATCCGCGTTGTTTTTGAGTTCTACCTGTTGTTTACGTTTCTTGTCTTCTTCTTCATACTTTTTGGCTTCTTCAACCATTCTCTTTATTTCATCTTCTGAGAGATTGGAGCTGCCGTTTATAACTATCGCTTGGCTTTTACCAGTCGCTTTGTCTTTGGCGGATACGTGAACGATACCATCGGAATCTATATCGAACGTTACCTCTATTTGTGGTACTCCTCGTGGAGCTGGAGCGATACCGGTTAAAGTGAATCTCCCAAGCGATTTGTTATCGGCCGCCAACTCCCTTTCTCCTTGAAGAACGTTTATCTCCACTTCGGTTTGACCATCTTCTGCCGTCGTGAAAATCTCAGACTTCTTAGTTGGTATAGTTGTGTTGCGTGGTATGATCTTGTGGAAGAGTCCACCTTTAACCTCTACACCGAGTGACAAGGGCGTCACGTCAACCAAAACGACATCTCTTTTCGTTTCACCCGCCAGTATCGAAGCTTCTATGGCCGCTCCGATGGCAACAGCTTCATCCGGATTGACCGCTTTGGAAGGTTCCTTATGGAAAATACCTTTCAAGAACCTCTGAATTATCGGCATTCTTGTGGAACCACCGACTAACAACACTTCGGCTATATCATCTGGCGAGATCTTCGCGTCGTTCAAAACGGTTTCTATCGGTTCTCTCATCTTTTCCACTATATCTTCGATAAGACTTTCCAATTTTGCCCTTGTCAAGGTTGCTTCAAGATGCTTTGGCCCATTCGCATCTGCCGTGATGTAAGGTAAGCTTATCTGCGTTTCCATCTTGGTTGTCAGTTCTATTTTCGCCCTTTCGGACGCGTCTTTCAACCTTTGCAACGCTTGCCTGTCATTTGAAAGATCTATACCCGTATCCTTTTTGAACGTATCGATAAGCCAATCCATTATTCTCTGATCGAAATCGTCTCCACCAAGATGGTTGTTTCCACTTGTCGCTTTGACTTCTATGACTCCACCACCTATTTCGAGAAGCGATACGTCGAACGTTCCTCCTCCTAAATCACAAACTATGACGTTTTCCTCTTTGTTCTTGTCAACACCGTATGCGAGTGCCGCAGCGGTTGGTTCGTTTATTATTCTCATCACTTCAAGACCGGCTATCCTTCCAGCGTCTTTTGTGGCTTGGCGTTGAGAGTCTTCGAAATAAGCCGGCACCGTTATAACGGCTCTTCTTACTTTGCCTCCCAAGGCCGCCTCGGCGTCTTTCTTAAGCTTTCTCAGTACAAAAGCGCTTATCTCTTGAGGAGTGTATTCCTTGTTATCTATCTTTACTTTGTAATCGGAACCCATATGCCTTTTTATGGATCTGACGGTTCTTTCCGCGTTCAATATGGCTTGTCTTTTTGCGGGTTCCCCAACAAGAATCTCACCACTCTTGGTGAAAGCCACCACGGATGGTGTAAGTCTATTTCCCTCGGCGTTTTGAATGACTTCGGGTTTTCCATCCTTCACAACTGCCACTTCTGAATTCGTAGTTCCCAAATCTATTCCAACCACGTATTCCTTTTCTGCCATTTCGTGTCACCTCCATCTTTTTTCATCTCAATTATATCCATCTGGAGACGCCATGTCAATACCATTTTTTTATTTTATATAAAAAAGATAAACCTTATAAAATAAGGATATTTTGTATATAAATTTTAATTTAACTATTTTGTTAAGCAATCTATATTTTAGACTGCCAACTATTGACTTCTTTTATCATGTTTTGAAGAAGTCTTCTATCCATCTTGGCTAACTCAGCGGCTTTGCTCACGTTACCCCCTGTCTTTCTCAACAATTGCCTGACGAATTTCTTCTGCAACTCTCTGTACAATTTTTCCTTCTCTATCTTCTTTTTCACCAAAAAAGTTTGGTAATCCATATAATCGTGATTCTCAGCTATTTCGTCTGGTAAATCTCTAACTTTTATTTCATTTGAAGTGGAATTGATCATCGCTCTCAAGATGACGTTTTCAAGTTCTCTCACATTCCCCGGCCAGCTGTAACTTTTCAAAACGTTCAACGCCTTGGGAGAAATGGTCTTTTCCTCTTCGGAAAATTTTCTGGAATATTCTCTCAAATAGTGCAGCGCTATGGCTTCCACGTCTTCCGGTCTTTCTCTAAGGGGGGGTATTTCTATTCTTATCACGTTTATTCTGTAGTAAAGGTCCTGTCTGAACGTTCCATTTTTGATCATTTCACTCAACGGTTTGTTGGTGGCGCATATGAGTCTAAAATCCAATGGTATCTCCTTTACACTTCCCAATCTCGTTATTTTCGAATCTTGAAGTACTCGAAGGAGTTTCGCCTGATGATCCAAACGCATGTCCCCTATCTCATCTAAAAAAAGTGTTCCCTTGTTCGCCGCCTCAAATTTTCCTATTTTTTGGTTGTTCGCCCCCGTGAATGCTCCTTTTTCATAACCGAAAAACTCACTTTCAAAAAGATCCTCTGGGATGGCGGAAACGTTCACCGCGATGAAGGGTTTTAAATACCTTTCACTCTGAGCGTGAATCTCTTTCGCTATCAACTCTTTACCGGTGCCGCTTTCTCCTAAAATAAGTACCGGCAAGTCTTTTTTTGCGTATTCCGGTATCTTGTTCAGTATCTCCATCATCTTCTCGTTTACCGTGACTATACCCGACGTCGAAGTTTTCCTCACACGTGTTTTCAGCTCGAAGTTCTCGCGCTTCACACTTAAATAATCCAGAGCTCTTTCGATTTTCATCTCCAAATCCCTTAAATTCACGGGCTTAGAAATGTAATCGTAAGCTCCCATTTTTATGGCATCAACCGCATCTTCTATGCTTCCAAAGGCGGTTACCATGATAACCGGCACGTCAGATTTTTCCTTTACTTTTTTTAGGAGATCCATTCCATTCATTCTTGGCATTTTAACGTCACTTACGATCAGATCAACACCGTTCGATTCGAAAATTGTCAAAGCTTCTATGCCATCTTTTGCCGTAAAAACCTTGTATTTCTTTGAAAAATGCATTTTCATCAATTCCAATATGTGCGCTTCATCATCCACGAACAAAACTGTATTCAAGATTCCACCTCCAATGGAATACTCACGGTGAACGTCGTTCTTTTAGAGTTACTCTCAACGCTCACACTTCCATTCATATTTTGAACGTAATTGTAAACTATTGCAAGACCCAAACCAGTACCGTTCTCTTTTGTGGTGTAAAATGGTTCGAAAATTCTCTCCAAGTCCTGAGAAGGAATTGGTTTTCCGTCATTTGAAACTTCTACGTAAAAATGGTTTTCATCCTTTCTCAATTCAAACCATATCTTTCCTCCATCCTCTACCGCATCCAAAGAATTGGTTCCCAAATTCAAAAGCACTTCCATCATCATGTTTTTATCTATCTTGGTGTAAATTGGTTCGGGAGGAGTTGTTTTCATCAGTTCTACATTTCTTTTAACGGCGCTTTCTTTCAAAAGCAAGACCGTTTTATCGATGAGTTCATTCAAATCGACAACTTCCAAGCTTTTAGGTTTCTGACGGGCAAAATCCAAAAAATTTTCCAGCAGCTCGTTTATCCTTTCAATTTCCTCTTGGATGTAGCCTTTGAGTTTTTCACTTTGGTTGGGATCTTCATCTATCATCTGAAGAGAAGTTGAAATGACGTTGAGAGGATTTCTTATTTCATGGGCAACTCCAAAAGCTAATCTCCCCAAAGAAGCCATTCTTTCTTGAAAGAACATGCTTTGTTGAGTTTTTTTAACCCTTTCTATGCTTCTGTAACGCGACATGAAAAGGGCAATTTGATTGGAGATTATGTCGATAACCTCCATATCGGATGAAGTATACCTTCCAAACCTTTTACAGCCGAGAACCATGCACCCTTCTATTTTGTCTATACTCTTTATCCAAACGAGAATCTCTTTTCCCTTGAGGAAAAAGGGTCTTTTCGCTAACACGTAAAGATCCACTATTTTAACGAATTTTGGAATTTCGTTGAAATATTCACCCTTTATCTTTCTCTGAGCAGATGTGAAGTTCCCATCGTCTTCTTTGAAAAAGATCTCCACACTCGATGAATTTAAAACTTTAAGCATGTATTGAGAAACCAAATCGGACAGTTCTTCAAGACTATCGGTGTTCAAAACCTTTCTCATGAATTTCATCATATTCTCCCTGTAGTAATACGTTCCGCTTTTCGTTACCTTTTCCAAAAGCACATCTATTCTTTTCAAAAAGCCACTGAAAGCTAAAAATGTGAAAAAAACCAAAACGAAATTTATGAAAAACGATTGCATGATTCCAACTCTTCCTGCAAAGTACGAATTGACGTAATAACCTACTATGAAAAATATGGATATTATCAAAGAAACCAAACCTCCGTAGAGAGCGTTTTTAAAAAAACCGACCGAGAAGCTGGCGTTCTTTCCGTATATGAAACTCATGAGTATGTACAAATACACCGGCAAAATCAAAGAATTTGAAATGACTATGTATGATATGGAAAAAGGATTAACAGAATACGTCCATACGACAACGCTTTCAAACGCAAAAAAACCAATGTAATAAAGTGTATTAAGCATTATTCTACTTCTTTTCGTGAAAGACCGAACTTGAAAGTATCTCCACACGAAGCATAAGATCATGAAAATGGAATTGGCGGTGAAGAAAGTAGCCGAAAAACTCAAAAGACTCCCATAATCCAATCCATAGGAAAAGAACGCCACACTTCCACCGATCAAAAAGATGAATTCCATCCAATACAGTTTCTTCATGTCAAAAAAAGTTGATATCTCAAGCGCTATGCTTAAGGAAACGATAAAGGCAAACAGGGAAAAAGACACGATTTGAAGGTGTGCTTTACCGAAAATTCTAAAAAATTCCGAGGCGTTCCATACCAAAAAAGAGGATGTCATCAGTATGGAATAAAAATTTTGGGTCAACTTTTTGGAATAAAGATGGTATCTAACCGCGTACAAAAGCATAAGACCATTGGCTATGCTTCCTGCCAAATTAACATAAAACGAAAAGAGCATTTTTTTGAACCTTCTTTCCGCTCTCTAACTTTTAATTCATTTCCATTATACACAAAAGTTCTCAAGCAACCATAAAAGCCGCTAAAGCGGCTTTTTATAGAGCTTTTTAATTCAAAACACGACTTTTCAGGCGATAAGGTTATCCTGAATTTGATTTAGACTCTCATCGGATTCCGGATCGTAGCTCGAAATGACGTTAAGGGTAAAGTTAACGATTTAAAAAGAGCATCACATGAATTATTTGGATATTTCTTGAATTTTTATCATGTTGGTGCTACCAGATACGCCCCATGGTATACCAGCCGTGAGAACGAATCTATCTCCCGGTTCCGCAAGACCCAACGCCACCAATTCTCGCGTTGAGCGCGCCACCATTTCATCGGTTGATTCCACTTTTTCGATCACCACCGGCAACACCCCCCATATCAAAGCAAGACTATGATAAACACGTTCGTGAGGAGTGGGCGACAATATTATGGCAGAAGGTCTAAAACGCGAAACCGATCTCGCTGTCAAACCGGAACTCGTCGAGGCCACTATTGCACCGCTTTTGAGCTCCACACTCAACTGCCACGCTGAAAGTGAAATGGCATCGCTCACACCTGTGCACTTGAAAGGAGCTAAAAGCCTTTCGCGTTCTGAATTGTCGAGGAACGATTCGGCTTTTTTCGTGATCCTATCCATGAATTCCACTGCCTCTACTGGATACTTTCCCATAGCCGTTTCTTCGGATAACATCACCGCATCCGTTCCATCCAAAACGGCGTTCGCGACGTCCGTTACCTCGGCTCTTGTTGGACGTGGATTGTTGACCATGGATTCCAACATTTGGGTGGCCGTTATCACGGGAATGGCACGCTTGTTACACTCTTTGATTATACGCTTTTGAGCGACGGGTAAATCTTCTGGAGCTATTTCAACGCCCAAATCACCCCTTGCAACCATGGCACCATCGGAAACGTCCAAAATCTCTTCCAAATTTTCAAGTGCCTGAACCGTTTCTATCTTTGAAATTATCTTCGCATCTTCCATGCCGTTCTCTTTAAGAATTTCTTTGGCCTTCAAAACATCCTCCGCTTTTCTCACAAAAGATTGAGCCACGTATTCCGGCTTTATCCTTGCCGCGAATTTCAAATCTTTCATGTCCTTTTGAGTAAAAGGTGGAATCTTAAGTTCCACACCGGGAACGTTGATTCCCCTGTTATGTGTTATCTCTCCGGAGTTGAGTACCATGGTTCTTATCTCATCGCTCGTCGTGGACAACACCTCAAGGGCTATCAAACCATCGTTCATCAATATCTTATCGCCTTTTTTCACATCTGAAGGTAGTCCCCCATAATCCACGGAAATTTTCTTTTCATCTCCAACGATCTCTTTTGTGGTGAGAATGAGTTCTTTACCTTTTTCAAGAAAAACTTTATCCGCTTTCAACTTGCCGGTTCTTATTTTCGGACCTTCCACATCTATCATTATGGCCAACGGAATCCCCATGCTTTTTCTTATCTTCCTCAGTGTATCTACAAGGCTTTCTTTTTCTTCGTGTGTACCATGCGACATGTTCAATCGCGCCACGTTCATTCCGCTTTTAACCAATTTCACGAGCATTTCTTCTTTCATGGTGGAAGGTCCTATGGTACACACTATTTTGGTTTTTCTCATCGTTTCACCTCACGATAACGTATTCGCCAAATCGTAAAGACTTAAATCAAGTTCTTTCTTGTTTTCAAGAACTTCGTTGAGCTTCATCGCACTTATTTCGTTTGAGCGTAAGCCAACCATGATATCGTTCTTTCCATCCATTAAGCTTTGTACAGCTGAAGCTCCAAGTCGAGATGCGAGTAGCCTATCGAAAACCGTTGGCGATCCTCCACGTTGAACATGTCCTAATATGGTTACCCTGGTTTCATAGCCAGTTTTGTTTTCAAGATGTCTCGCAACGGTATACGCGCTGGCGGCTCCTTCCGCGACGACGACTATGCTGTTTATCTTTCCACGTTTCCTACCGGCCAACAATTTATCCGCCAACGCCTGATAATCTATCTTCACTTCCGGTATTAAAATGGCTTCCGATCCCGTTGTTAGACCGGCAACCAAGGCGATGTACCCACAGTTTCTGCCCATCGTTTCCACTATGAACGCCCTTTCATGGGAAGAAGCCGTATCTTTCAATTTCTGGATGTTCTCAACCACCGTGTTCAAACACGTATCAACTCCCACGCACATATCGGTACCATGGATATCGTTGTCTATACTGGCGGGAATTCCAACAACTTTAACATCACTTTCGTTCGCGATGAGCGTTGCACCGTTTAGACTTCCATCTCCGCCTATAACGACCAACGCGTCTATTTCGCGCTTTTTCAATATTTCGTACGCTTCTTGTCGGATCTTGTCAACTTTGAATTCTTCGCAGCGAGCTGTCCTCAGAATGGTTCCACCTTTTTCCATTATTCCACCAACGTCTGAAAAGTTCAACGCCACGAAGTCGTCTTCCAACAGTCCCGCGTATCCTCGCATTATTCCGAAAACTTCAAATCCCTTCGAAACCGCATATCTCACAACGGCTCGAATGGCCGCATTCATGCCGGGCGAATCTCCACCACTGGTCATAACGGCTATTCTTTTCATCTTTCATTCCTCCCAACTTTCTCATTTTTTTCATTTACCGTATCCGTGAAAAAAGTTAACTGACCTTTCCCGACTTTTTTCAACCTTCGTTTTATCTTCTCAACCTCTCCATTGGTGAGAAAACGAACGCTCTTTTTTATTTGACTTGTAGAGATCAAAGCATCTGCCACTTGATACGCTCTTTTTATGATTTCATCTGGAACACCGGCTATCTTCGCGACTTCTATTCCGTAGCTCTTGTCAGCGCTGCCAGGTATCACTTTGTGGAGAAATATCACCTTATCTCCGCTTTCGATCACCTTTATGGTGAGATTGAAAATTCCAGAATAGATCTTCTCCAATTCGGAAAGTTCATTGTAATGTGTCGCAAAAATTGTAAAAGCCTTTAACTTTTGAGAGAGGTATTCCGAAACGGCCCAGGCGATGCTCAGACCATCGAAGGTGCTTGTGCCGCGGCCCACCTCATCGAGTATTATAAGGGAATCTTTCGTCGCGAAATGAAGAATGGTCGCCACTTCGGACATTTCAACCAAAAAAGTGCTCCTGTTGGAAGAAATATCGTCACGCGCGCCTATTCTCGTGAAAACGCGATCGAATATCTTCAAAACCGCTTTTTCGGCTGGAACGAATGAACCGATTTGCGCCATTATGGAAGTAAGCGCGACTTGCCTTATAAAAGTCGATTTACCAGACATGTTTGGCCCCGTAAGGACGACGAATCGCCTTTGATCCGTCATTTTGAGATCGTTTGGAACGAATTCCTTTACACGTTTTTCCACGATCGGATGACGACTTTTAACGAGTTCTACATGATCTGAAAAAATCGGCCTCACGTAATTTTCATCCAGAGCCAATTTAGCGAAGGCGCTTATCATATCGATAAAAGATATCCTTTGAGAATTGGAAAATATGTCTTCCTTTCTTTTTAAAACTTCATCGCAGACGTTTTGAAAGAGCTCTTTTTCTAAATTCTCAATCATCTCGTTGGCGCGAAGCATTTTCCTCTCGATTTCCAAAAGCTCTGGTGTTATGTACCTTTCGGAATTGACAAGAGTTTGTTTTCTTTTGTAATCAGATGGTATTTCTCCCTTGTACGATTTCGAAATTTCCACGTAATAACCGAAAACCGTGCTGTATCCAACTTTGGCTTTCGTTTTAAGCTCATCTCTGACCTTTTCTTGATAGCGTTCCAAATATTCGTCCACGTCGTTCATCAAGGAACGCGCCTCATCCAACTGTGAAGAAAATCCCTGAGCGATAACCCCTCCTTTGCCCACTTCTCCATGTGGTTCTTCTTTTATGCTATCTTCCAAAAATTCTCTCAATTCCTTTAAATCAACCAAACGCAGCTCTTCAAATATGCCGGTCGAATCTATCCATAAATTCAATTTTTCAAAAGCCCTCAAGCTTTCTCTCAAACCAACGAGATCTGAAGGTGTAGCAGCCGGATAGGCAAGTCTGGCCATTATCCTTTCAACGTCTTGAACGTGGCTAAGATTCTCTCTCAAGGAGATGAGAAGTTTTTCGTTTTGAACGAGTTTCTCCACTAAAGAATGCCTGTATTCTATCTCTTCTCTTACCCTCAAAGGAGCTATTATCTCTCTTTTCAGGAGCCTTTGCCCCATTCTTGTGACACATCTATTCATATGACGGTAAAGAGAAACGGAATCCTTGGAAATCACATCCAAATTCGAAAGGGTGTCGGAATCTAAGAATATTCGTTTCTCTTCTCTGAACTTCAAGGGTTTCTTGAGATTGGATAGCACCCTTTTTTGAGTGTTTTGAAGGTATTTCAAAATCGCGGCACAAGCCGTCACTTCTTCTGAAGTTAACTCTAAAAATGAGATATCATCAACTTTTAAATGCGCTTTGAGAACGGTTTCGGAATTTTGACGATCGAAATACCAATCCTCAACTTTTTCTTTGAAAATGCCATTGAAATTCGGAACGGGATCTTCCCCGGTGTATATTAGATGTTTTGGAGAATATCTACTTAAAGCATCGATAGAATTTTCCACAACGAAATCTCCAGTTGATATATCCACCAACGCCACACTTTGGTTGTAAACGGCGGCCAGGTAAGCGTTCTCTTCGCTTAAAGCGTCATCCTCTATCAAAGTGGCGGGAGTGACAACTCTGGTTACATCCCTTTTAACGAGACCTTTCGCGTATTTTGGATCTTCAAGCTGATCGCATATGGCCACTTTGTTTCCCTGCTCAACCAATTTTTTCAAATACACGTTCAGAGCATGATGCGGGATACCGGCCATCGGTTGATCCGCACGATGCGTTAAGACCAGGCCGAGTGCTTTCGAAATGTACTTGGCATCCTCTCCAAAAGCTTCGTAAAAATCTCCCACGCGAAACAAAAGCACGCTGTCTTGATATTTAGCTTTCAAGTCAAAATACTGTTTCATCATAGGAGTTAACTCACTTGACAACCCTTATCACCCTCTTTAAAGCTTCTCCGTACAATGGTCCAGCCGTCGCGCGGGTGATCTTCACCTTTACCTTTTGACCGTCTTCAAATGAGCCTTCAAAGAACACCATCCTGTTGTCAATCGTTCTGCCGTAAGAATTGGAATCGCTTCGTCCTTCAACTATAACTTCAACATCCTTTCCCACCAATTTTTCGTTCAATTCAAGCATTATTCCATGCTGTAAATTCGAAAGTTTTGCCATTCGCGATTTTTTCACCTTAAACGGCACATCGTCCGCGTAAAGTTTAGAAGCCGCCGTGCCGGGTCTGGGAGAGTATGGAGCAAGGTTTAACCTTATGAACCTCACCTCTTTTACAAGGGAAAGCGTTTGTTCAAAATCCTCATCGCTTTCGCCCGGAAATCCCACTATCACGTCACCACCTATACTTGCGTTGGGAATGGTCTTTCTTATCTTTTCCACCAGGTGTAAGTATTCTTCTCTGGTGTACCTTCGATTCATGAGTTTCAATATTCTATCGCTTCCAGATTGCGGAGGAAGATGAAAATTCTTCGCTATCCTCGGTCGTTCAGCCACAACTTCTATGAGTTCATCGCTCAAATCGGAAGGATACGACGTTAAAAACCAAAATCTCTCTATTCCTTCCACGTTGTAAACTCTCTTAAAAAGGGCCGCAAGAGATGTTCCATCTTTTAGATCCTTCCCGTACGAATCAACATTCTGTCCAAGAAAAGTTATCTGGTTGTGTCCGCTTTCGGCAAGCATTTTTACCTCTTTGACGATTTCATCCATAGGTCTGGAGATTTCTCTTCCCCTTGTGTAAGGGACTATACAATAAGTGCAAAATTTATCGCAACCGGATATGATGTTCACCCATGCGTGGCGTCCTTTACTTCTCCCCTCTAATTTGTACTGTTCCACGTTAGCCAAATGATCGGACACATCCACGTCAATTTTTCCCTTAACGGCGTTCACTATGGAATCAAGAGCGCGTGTGCCTAAAACGAAATCGGCACCCCTTTCTTTGAATTCTTTCGCCTTTATTTGAGCAACACAACCTGTTACGCCCACTCTCAACCCTCTTTTTTTCAACCTTCCTATGAGACTGTAAGCTTTGTTGGCCGATTTTTCTCTAACGGCGCACGTGTTCAATATGACGAGATCGGAATCCTTCATGTCTTCGACAACCTCAATGCCCGCATCTAAAAGATAACCTTTCATTATTTCCGTATCCCTCATGTTCATCTGGCAACCGTAAGTTTTAAAAAACACCTTCACTTTTTGCCACCATCCCTTTCGTCTTGCCCTCGATTCGTTTTAACGACAAGTACGTCACATGGAGCCACTTTTAGCAATTTCTTAGCCGTCGATCCAAACAGGAATGCGGATAATCCTCCGTCTTTTCCATGACTTCCCAAAACAAGCAAATCGGCCTTCCATTCTTCAGCGTAAGCGCTTATTTCACGATGTGGTATACCGTATCTTATCTCTTCGATTAAACGTAACCCCTTTTCGGAAGACATCAAGTCGTCCATGAAATTTCTCAACATCTTCTCATTGCCTTTTAACAATTCCAATTCTTCTTCGGTCATCAACACATCCGATTCATCCATCCCAGAAGAAAATGAAACTATGTTGGTGGTGTCCACCACACCGATAAGCGTCACGTCGGCATTGAAAATTTTTGCCAATTCCACTCCTTTACGAAAAACTTCCTTTGAAAGTTGTGAGCCGTCAACGGCTATGAGGATTTTCTTGTAAAAGTTCACCATGTTTCTCCCTCTTCGATATCAACCGACAATGGCACTTTCATTTTCATAACGTTTTCCATCTTTTCCTTCACCATTTTCTTTACCTCTTCGCTTTCTTCTAGTGGCAATTCAAAGACAAGCTCGTCGTGAACTTGCAATATCATCATCGCTTTGAATTTTTTAAGCTCTTCGTGAATCCTTATCATGGCAAGTTTTATCATGTCAGCTGCGCTTCCTTGAATGGGAGCGTTTATGGCCATTCTTTTTCCTTCTTCGATGACGTTGTACTTTCCACTTCTGAGGGCTGGAATATCCCTTCTTCTACCAAAAATCGTTTTGACGTATCCGTTCTCTTTTGCGAATTTCACGGTGTTGTCAAGGTATTCTTTAACTTTTGGATAACTCTTGAAATAGTTGGCTATGAGTTTTTGGGCATCAGAGGCGCTCATTCCCAACCTTTTAGCCAAACCGTACGCACTTACGCCGTAAGTGACCGCAAAGTTAACCATTTTTCCAACCCTTCTCATTTCTTTTGTTACATCTTCTTCCCTTACACCAAATACTTTAGACGCTGTAGCGGTATGAATATCCATTCCATTTTTAAAAGCCTCGATCAGTGCTTCATCTCCACTAACATGCGCAAGTACTCTCAACTCTATTTGAGAGTAATCGGCGCTCAATATCTCCCAACCAGGTCTTTGAGCCCTTATGGCTTTTCTGATCTCACGACCTTCTTCGTTACGCGCTGGAATATTCTGAAGATTCGGTTCGCTACTTGAAAGGCGACCGGTTGAAGTGCCGGTTTGGTTAAAAGATGTGTGCACACGTGAAGTTTTAGGATTAACCATTTTTGGAAGCGCATCTAAATAAGTGGATTTCAATTTGAAGTACTTCCTGTATTCCAACAAAAGAGGAATTATGGGGTGTTCATCTCTCATTTCTTCGAGCACTTTCGCATCCGTTGAAAAGGCATGAGACTTTGTCCTTCTTCTCGGATGCAATCCAAGCCTTTGAAACAAAATCTCGGAAACCTGTTTTGGCGAGTTTATGTTGAATGGCATGCCTCCGGCCAACGCGTAAATCTGCTCCTCTATATCGCGAAGCTTCTTCAAATATCTATCGGAAATGTCCCTAAGATAATCGATATCCACGTAAACCCCGTTCAATTCCATGCTAGAGAGCACCTCTACCAAAGGCATCTCTATATCGTTGAAAACCTCATAAAGATCGTATTCATAAAGATTTTTACTCAACTTCTTGTACAATCTGTAGGTCACATCGGCATCTTCGGCGGAATACCTGCTGGCTTCTTCAATTGAAACCTTTGAAAAATCCCCTTTCTTACCCGCCACTTCCTCATAAGTTATAGTTTTATATCCCAAATATTTCATGGCAAGTGCATCCAACGAAAACTTTCTTTCGTTTGGATTCAGAAGGTAAGCCGCTATCATGGTATCGAAATAAGGTTTGAATTTCAGACCGTACTTTTTGATCACGCTAAGATCGTATTTCAAATTTTGGCCGATTATTCTCGTGTTTGAATTTTCAAAAAACTCTTTAAGTCTTTCAAGCACCTTGTCGATGGGAAGATTTTCACCACTAACGTGTCCAATTGGAATGTAATAGCTTTCATTTTCCCAAGAAAAAGACATGCCGACAAGCTCTGCATCTATAGGACTTAACGATGTGGTTTCGGTATCGAAGGCGACCTTTCCAACCTTTTCGGCTTTTCTAAGCACTTCATCGAATTTCTCGATCGATTTTACGGTTTCATAAGAGTTCTTCCTCGCGTTGACATCTTCGTACAACTTAAACTCTTTTTTCAACGAAGAAAAGTCAAGCTTGTCGAAAAGCTCAGAAAGTTCCGATTTATTTGGACCGGCATACGGTTTTAGGTCCACATCCACAGGCACATCGTAAGAGAGTTCAACCAATTTTCTGGATAAAAAAGCGGATTCCTTTCCGTCGTTCAAAAGGTTTGAATACCTTTTTTTGATCTCGTCCAAATGATCGTAAATGCCACTTAAGTTCCCATACTCTTTCAAAAGTTTTACAGCACTCTTATCTCCTATGCCCTTAACACCTGGCACGTTGTCCGATTGATCACCGACAAGGGCCAAATAATCACCAATCTGAGAGGGTTTCACACCGTATTTTTCGATAACCGTATTTTCATCGTACTCCTTTAGATCGCTTACTCCCATGGATGCAAAGCGAAGAACTCTCACATTTTCTCCAACCAACTGAAGAAGATCCTTATCTCCCGTGATCACGTAGACATGATCGAATTTCTTCGAATACTTTTTAACGAGCGTAGCTATAACGTCATCGGCTTCGTATCCCGTTCCCTTTAAAAGGGGAATGTTGAGCGCTTTAACGAGTTTTTCCACGTATGGTAGCTGTTCTACCATATCGTCTGGCGTTGGCTTCCTGTTGGCCTTATAGTTCTCGAAGAGCGTGTGCCTAAAAGTTTTCTCTTTTGAATCGAGCACGAATATGACGCTATCATCTTCTCTTATATGTTCCTTAAGAAACTTCGAGAGCATCTTTGCCAGTCCGAAGACCGCATTCGTTGGAATTCCTTCGGAATTCGTCATCTGCGGCAAGGCGTAAAATGCCCTGTAGACGAGAGCGGTTCCATCGAAGATGTACAAATTCATTTGGCACTCACTTCCTCCACCTTTTTTCCCTTTTTGGAAGTGTAAGCGAACAGAACACTGCCTATTATTATCAAAACGATCGAAACGACTTGGGCTATACGCAAGTTGTAAAACCACAAACTGTCCAATCTGAACGATTCGTTAAAAAATCTGAAAACCGAATACAATATCAAATAAAGGGCGAAAGTCTGTCCGAATCTCGTACGCCTTTTCTGCGTGTAGGTGTAAACGACGTAAAACACGAAGAGATCCGCTATCGTTTCGTACAAAAAAGTTGGTGTGAAGAATTTGTAATTTGCATACTGTGGCATTCTGTATTGAAGTGGCACGAACATCTTCCATGGAAGATCGGTGGGAGCGCCGTAGGCTTCGTAGTTGAAGAAATTTCCCCATCTTCCCATGGCTTGTGCAAAAGGTGCCACCATCGCGAACGCGTCCATGGCTTGCAGATATGTAAAAGAGCAACTGCCCTTTATCTTCTTTCTCAAAAGAATGAAAACTTCCGCCATCAAGAAAGTGGCAAAAAGCGCACCGTGTATGGCCATTCCTCCAGTTCGCGTGTCCAATATCAAATTTAGATGCTTTGAAAAATAACTCCATGTGAATGCGACGTAATACAACCTTCCTCCCAAGACGGCGAAAGGAATGACGAAAACCATGGCCATAAGAAATTCATCTTCTTTTACACCTTCTTTTAAAAGCTGATGACGCGCCAAAAGATACGCCACGATAACCGATGAACCTATGATGGCACCGTACCACTTTATCTTAAGGGGTCCCAACGTCAAGAGATAAGGATTCAATATTATGCTTCCGTTGAAAACATCCTTCATGAAAAAATACATCGCCACCACTACGGCTGTTAGTACAGACCAAAATAATATCTTTTTCATTCACACAAGCGCAAATGGTTCTACCTTCTCATATGAGAAAAATGCGCTCATCCCTCCTTTCCTGACACCGGTTTTTCACGATCTTATTCCTCTTTCCATCTTTTCAGATTTTTCCAAAGTTTTTCCAATTTTTCCTTTATCTTCGATTCCAAGCCACGTTCACTCGGATGGTAAAAGACCTTTCCCTTCAATCGTTGGGGGAGGTAATTCGTCAGTACAAATGCGTTCTTTCTATCGTGAGGATAAACGTAACCTTGAGAGTACCCCATCTCTTTCATCAACTTCGTCGGTGCGTTTCTCAACATCATCGGAACTCCTTCGAAGGGATGGGATTTCACCTCTTTTGCAGCCTCTTTGTACGCTTTGTAAACGGCGTTGCTTTTAGGGGCAACCGAACAATATATCACGGCTTGCGCAAGGGCCGTCGAACATTCGGGCATTCCAATGAAATGAGTCGCATGATACGCGTCGATGGCGATACTCAAAGCTCGAGGATCTGCCAATCCAACATCTTCAGAGGCGAATCTGACGATCCTCCTCGCGATGTAAAGTGGATCCTCGCCCGCTTCCAGCATGGCCGCGAGATAATAAAGAGCTGCATCCGGATCGCTTCCCCGCATCGATTTGTGAAGGGCGGAGATGAAATCGTAATGCTCATCGGCATTTTTTCTGTATCGTGGAATGGATTTCTGGATGAGCTTTTCAACATCGTTTATCTCTTTTAAACCCAAAGAGGATGCGGTTCTCATTGCTTCTTGTAAATAATTCAAAGCGGTTCTCGCATCCCCGCCAGAAAGATCCGCTATCTCTTTTAAAGCCTCGCGTGAAAACGAAAAATCCAAACCCTTCAGGGCTCTTTCAAGAATGGTCAAGATTTCATCATTAGAAAGAGATTTGAACACGAAAACGCGACATCTTGAAAGCAAAGCCGGATTGACCTCAAAACTTGGATTTTCAGTCGTGGCTCCTATCAAAATGACAGATCCCTCTTCAACATACGATAAAAGCGTATCTTGCTGGGATTTCGTGAATCTGTGTATTTCATCTACAAATATCACCGTTGGTTTTCCACTCGTGAGAAATTTTTCTTCGGCTTCTTTCATCATAGGCTTCAAAATTCCCACGCCCTGGGTGGCGGCACTGAAATGCTTGAATTCGTTGTGAGTTTTGTTCTTTATTATTCCAGCCAAAGATGTTTTTCCACAGCCGGGAGGACCGTACAATATACAACTGTAAAGTTCATCATTTTCTATCGCCACGCGCAATGGCATGCCTTTTGAGAGGATATGTTCTTGCCCAACAAATTCATCGAAATTCTTTGGCCTTACCTTGACGGCTAACGGCTCGTCACTCCAAAAACTTCGCTGCAAACGGTTCTCACCTTCCGCTTTCAAAGAACTTCACGGTTTCTCTAAGTCCTTCACTGAAAGAGTACTTCGGTTTCCATTTCAACACTTCCTTTGCGTGAGAGTTGTCCAAAACGCTCTTTCTCAGATCACCTGGACGAGGAGGTCCGTATATCGGATCGGCATCGTAGTATATATGTTCTTTCAAGGATCTGAACACTTCGTTCACGCTTTTACCCGTCGCGGTGCCTATGTTGAAGATCTCGCCATCCCCTCTTTCCATCGAAAGAATGTTCGCCTCCACAACATCCTTGACATACACGTAATCTCTGATGTATTCCCCGTCACCGTTTATGGTCACGGGTTCCTTGTTCAACATTTTTTTGGCGAATATGGCTATCACCCCAGCTTCACCGTCGGGACTTTGCCGCGGACCGTAGACGTTGCCGTAACGAAGGATGGTATAGCGGAGTCCTTTTTCTATTCCATAAAATTTAACGTATTTTTCTCCTGCCAATTTCGAAATTCCATACGGTGAAATCGGATCTGGGCAAACGTTTTCCGGCGTTGGAAATGGAGGATTTTCACCGTACATGACTCCTCCCGACGACGTGAAAACTATCTTCTTAACGGCGTACTTATGGCACATGTTCAGAATGTTTAACGTCCCTTTTACGTTCACATCTTCATCGTAAAGAGGTTCCCTAACGGATCGCGAAACGGATATCTGAGCAGCAAGATGTAAGACGTAATCGGGCTTATGTTTGGCAAATATCTTTTCTAAACCATCCAAATCTCTGGTATCTTGCCTGTACATCACGGCATCCGGATTGACGTTTTCGATCTTTCCGGTCGAAAGATCATCTATGACTATTGGAATCATTTCTCTTCTCAACAACTCATCAACTATGTTCGAACCGATGAAGCCCGCTCCACCAGTGACCACAACTTTTAACTTTTCCACAATAGCAACCTCCTAAAAGTTTTTAACCGGGGATATTATACCATTCTAAAGAGATGAGGTTTTCGCGGGTGTGCATAAAGAATGAGTGGTACGAAGTGATAATGCTAAAAATACTCCACTCTGTTTTCTTTTGTTATGGTGAAAAAACACCCCCGCAGACCTGCGAGGGTGTTGGATTCATCTCAAAAGTTGCTGCTTGAAATAAGTTTATAGATACAGACTTGTACCGTTGTTTGAAACGGGTATATTGTTATTTTTAGAAACCACATCGGTAGCGCTTACCGTGTAACTACCTGCTGGCAGATCACCAGCTGACACTTCCGGACCATTAGCAGTTCCACTTGCGAAGGTAGTAATTGTTGCCACGTTTGTTGTTCCATTTATCATAACAGATGATGCGTAATATGTTATGTTACTTGCTGTATAGGTTAGGGTTATATCGTTGGCAACGAATGTAGAACTTGTAGCAGCTAAAGTGTTGAATTTGAGAATCAATGCCGTTGCTCCGCTTGTAGTAATTGCGGTGGATATACCTGTTATGGAAAATGTAAGGTTTACGTTCACGGTTGCAGTAGTAGAAGTTTTCGTATTACCAACGTTGTCAGTAGCGGTAATAGTAACGTATACATCTGTAGCGCCTTGGTTTAAAATAGGCAGCTGTAAGAGAAGTGGCATCAAATCTACAATTTGCTGGTCGCCAGCACTTATTGAAGTAGATTTTTTTGAGCCAGAAGTAGATGTCACCATGATCTCCGCCTCAGCAATACCACTCTTATCATCGCTAACTGTGTAAGTCGCATACGCCGTTGGAGAAGCAGCATCAACATTTGTAGGAGTGGCGTTTATGACAACCGTGCTAACAGCGCTATCTTGTGTTGCGATAAATGTGATGGTTGAATCGTTGACGTTGGAAACCACGTCTGTGGCCACGATCACAAGAGAAGTGCTTGCGTTTTCCAAGGATATACTGAAAGTTGTTGATGGTGTTGTACTTGTAGTAGCTGGATTAGAATCGTATTTCACAGAGACGTTTATGTTTGTGCCGCTGTTATCTGTGATTGTACCAACGATAGTTGGTGTTGATGTGCCGTAATACAGTTTAACTGTTGTGCTGCTTGACGTTGAACTACTATACGACCAACTTCCTGTTGGATTTACGAAATATATGTTGCTTCCTGAAAGCTTAACCGTTATCGTCGGCGCTGTGCCGTCAACGTAAATTGTACGTGTTAGCGATGTAGAATTTCCCGCTTTGTCTTCGATACGGGCGCTTAACGCGCTATTTCCTGTTATCGATGAAGATTCTAAAGTCAGCACAAATTTTCCTGAATTGTACGTGTAGAAAGCCGCAGGCACAGTTGAACCGTCGTACGTTGCGATAAATGTAGAAGTGGCGAGTCCGCTATC
>CAZCZS010000011.1:32492-34146 GCA_964503355.1 uncultured Mesoaciditoga sp. | reverse complement strand
AAGGAGGCGCTGTTGAAATGTACGATCTTTTCGTTGTAGGCGGTGGTCCAGCTGGGTACGTCGCTGCCATAAGGGCCGCGCAACTTGGCATGAAAGTCGGTATAGCGGAAGAAAGATTTTTGGGTGGTACGTGCACGAACGTTGGATGTATTCCGACAAAAGCGTGGTTGGCATCGTCGGAACTGATGGATGAGATAAAAAGAGCGAAAAAATTCGGAATAAACGTTGAAAATCCAGAAATAGATGTCAAAAAAGTCGTTTCTCGAACCAATCGAGTGGTGTTGAGAAATAGAAAGGGTATAGAATTTCTGTTGAAGAAAAATTCCGTTGATTTTTTCGATGCCCACGCTGAGATAGAAAATGCCAACAAGGTAAGACTTGGAGATAAAGTTGTGGAATCGAAGTTTCTTCTTTTATCGCAAGGTTCTCATCCGATAAAATTCCCTCCCTTTGATGTCGAAGGAGTTTTAACGAGTGATGAAATCTTTTCAATTCAACAGATACCAAAGAAATTGCTTATCGTCGGGGGTGGCGTTATAGGTGTTGAGATGGCAACGTTTTTCTCATCCTTTGATTGTCAGGTTACCATCGTTGAAATAATGGACCACATCTTGCCGACGATGGATGAAGATGTCGTTGAGGTGATCTCCAACGCTTTGAAAAAACGTGGAGTACAGCTTCACGTCAAAACCAAAACTCTATCGGTAGATAGAAAAGATGATGGATACGTTGTTTCGTTCGAAGGACAGGAAAAATTCGAAGGTGAATTCGATAAGATACTTTTAAGTGTTGGAAGAAAGTCCAACGTCTTCGATGATGTGAAAGCCCTTGGAATTGAACTTGACAAAAGAGGAAACGTGATAACGGATGATCACATGAGAACGAACATCGAAAACGTTTACGCTGCGGGAGATATAAACGGGAAGTACATGCTGGCTCATGTAGCTTCAAGAGAAGGCATAGTCGCGGTGAGCAACATGAAAGGCAAAGACGTCAAAATGGATTATACGGCTGTACCAAGCGTGGTGTTTTCAAATCCGGAAATAGCGACGGTTGGTAAAGGAGAAGAGGAGTTGAAAAAAGCCGGCGTGGAGTACAAAAAAGGCATATTCCCAATGAGCGCACTCGGTAGGGCAAGAACGTTGGAGGCAAGCGAAGGATTTGCCAAAGTGCTAAGCGATAAAGATGGAGTGATATTGGGATTCACCGCAGTAGGACCGATGGTAACTGAAATTCTCATGGAAGGCGTACTGGCCGTTCAAAACGGATTTACGCTCGAAAAATTGGTCGAACACATTCATCCTCATCCGACGATTTCCGAAATAGTCATGCAAAGCGCAGAGGACGCTTTAGGAATGCCGATAGACAAATAATTTAAGAAAATGGAGAGATCTTTCGCAAATCTGAAATCATTTACGAAATGATATCGAAAAGTAATGCGAGTTTCCTTTTCAAACGAAAATCAAAAGAGGGTTAGAAAACCCTCTTTTGATTTCTCCAAGAACTCTTGCGTTTTTGTGTTTTAAAGAGAACGGTCATTCAAACTTCAGTTTTGAAAGTTCTTTTTTGTAATTCGCGTAAGCCGCTTGTAGATCTTGAACGGCGTGGGCGAGTTCGTCTTTTATTCCAGCTTGTTCGCTTATTCTTTCCATCA
>CAZCZS010000011.1:0-32482 GCA_964503355.1 uncultured Mesoaciditoga sp. | reverse complement strand
CTTGAATTCTATTCGTGAGATCGGTTATACCCGAAGTGATCTCTTCCGTGGACGCGCTTTGTTCTTGCGATGCGGCCGCGATGTTTTCAATGGTGGAGGTTATTTGATTTATGTTGGAAGCGATTTCTTCGAATTTCGTTGCCATTTCATCCACCTCTTTAGCGCTTTCGGAAACGGATTGAGTGGATTTTTGTGTCGCTTCAACCGCTTGTTCCGTTTTTAACTGAACCTCTTCGATTATCTTTGATATGTTGGCGGTCGATTGTTTGGTCTCCTCGGCCAAACCTCTTATTTCCTCAGCAACAACGGCAAAACCTTTTCCCGCTTCACCGGCTCGTGCCGCCTCAATTGCGGCGTTTAAAGCAAGAAGATTCGTTTGCTCCGCTATCTTGTTTATGGCGTCCACTATCTCTCCTATCTTTTTGGACGATTCAGCGAGTCCTTGCGCTATTTGAGCGGTTTCGAGTGCGGAATTTTCCGTGTTGTTCATGGAATCCTTCGCCGATTCCGCGATTTGAGAAAGATCTTTGATCGTTTCATCGATGTTGTTGGCGGCTTCACTGGCTTCTTGAGCAGCCTTGGCCAGCGTTTGAGATGCGGACGCTATCTCTTCGATGCTGGCGTTGGTTTCCTCAACCGAAGAGGCCATGTTCGAAAAATTCGATTTTGATTCGGTCAAAAAATCCGTTATTTCGTTGGTTATCTGGGAAAGTTTTTCTTCATGTTGAGCGATCTTTTCCGCAACGTTTCCCACCTGGCCAGAAGAATCCGCGATCGTCTTTATGACGTTTCTCAAATTCTGCAACGCTTTGTTGAATCTCTGGAACAGATCCCCTATTTCATCGTTACGTTTTACTTTGAATTCGTAAGTTAAATCGTTTTCCTCGAATTTATTTCCAAGCAATGTGAATTCTTTTAACGGAGCCGTCGCGTAGTTGAGAACGAATACCAACACCAAAACGGAACCTCCACCTATAAGTACTATCATCAAAATCGCTATATTTCTCATATGATCAGCTATACTTACCAAATCGTATTTCGGTGTAATTATCATCGCGATCCATCCGTTTTGAAGCGGTGTAAAAGATGCTAATTTGGTTATTCCTTCAAGCGTGTACGAAAGCGAGCCTTGCTTTTCGGTTATTATTTTTTTGCCCCATTCGTACTTTGAAAGATCCAATCCTATGAGTTTTGGATAGGGATCTATTAAAACCTTTCCGCTCTCAGAAATTATCTCCAAGTAGGAATGAGGGGTTAATTTGGCGGTTTTCAACATGCCATTTAAAGCGTCAAGAAAGACGTCTCCTCCGATCACACCTATGACATTTCCATTTTTGTCTACCACCTTGCATGCCGCCGTCATAACCCATTTTCCGGTTGATGCGTCTTTGTACGGCTCGGTAACCACAGGACCATCCGCGTTCATCGCGCTTTTGTACCACGGTCTCACGCGTGGATCGTAGCCTGCGGGAAGTTCTTGTTTCGGATATATGAAGAATTTGCCGCTTGTCGTTCCAACGTACAAACTTGAAAAGAATGGGTAATCTTTTATCGTGGTTTTGAAGTACTTTCTCAAAGTGTTATCTGGACTTTCGAAGCTTTCTTTTGTGAGGTTATCGGCGGTCAACAAACTCGGATTCTTGGCCGTGTGCCCTATTATCTTCATGTCCGTCGTCAAAATCTGATTGAACAGCTGGGCGTCCAAGCTAACGGTGTTCGCCATCGAAACTTTCAAATTCGAGTTGAATGTGTTCAGCATCTCGAAATAAGCGAATACTCCTATTGTTATCGCCGGAACCAGTCCGATCACCAGTGCAACGATTATCAAGATGTTTCTGAACTTTCTTCTTTTGCTTTTTCTCCAACTTTCTTTTGCCATAAAACACCTCCGAAATTTATTTCAATATCTTTTTCAATTCCTCTATCTGTTCCTTTTTTCCAAGTACGATGAGACGCATTCCTTTTTCCACTACCGTTGAGCCAACGGGATTGAAGATCATCTCTTCTCCTTTTTGAGCCGCTATGACTATCAAACCAACTTTTTGTGGAATCTTCAGGTCTGAAAGCGTCTTACCGGCCACAGAACTTTGTACATCAACGAAAACCTCGTCCATTTCCAACGTCATACCCGTGGCACGATATAGGGCATCCATTATTGGAGAAACGCCCGGATTGGTTACGAGTAAAGCCATCCTTGATCCCACCATTTCCGTTGACGATACGATGTTATCAACTCCGGCGTAACCCAACCTCTTTATAGCCTCTACATCGGACGCTTTGCTTATGATCTTTAATTTGTAGTTCAAGCTTTTTGCCATGAGAGTGATGTAAACGTTGAGAGAATCGTCTGGCAAAGTGAGAACCAACGTTTTGGCTTTGAATACGCCGGCTTTTATGAGCGTTTCTTCACTTGTGGCGTCTCCGACGATGTAAGCGAAGTGTTTGTCGTTTATCAACTCCTTTACGTTTTCTACAACCTCTTGATTTGAATCTATTAACACGTAAGGATGCTTTCTGTTTGATAATCTCAGAGCAACGTACTTTCCAACTTTTCCACCACCAACGATTATGCAGTGATCACTCATATTCTCTATCATTTTACTCACCTTTTTCAAAGTCATGTATTTTTTTATATCGCCGTCCATGAAAAAAGCGGCAAAATTACTCACTGCGTACACGAAGATACTTATTCCACCCATTATCATGAGGATGGTAAAAATGTATCCCGCTTCGCTCATTTCTTTTGGAAGCCCAAAGCCAACCGTTGAAAACGTGATCATGGCCATGTACAGAGATGTTAAGAAGTCCCATCTCTCTATTATCATGTAACCGCTGGTTGCCACGATTATTCCCGTGACAACTAGTAAAAACGAAACTACCATTTTCCGCACTCGTTCGCGAAAAGCTTCCAACATCAAAGGATCCATTTGAATCCTTTCCCTTCATTTTGGGATTTATTTAAGTTTTTTAACATTTTATCACATGTTGATACTTTGGAAAAATTTACAGTTTGTTTAAAAGATTATCGTCTCAACTTGCGCGTCAGCTTCACAAACCAATGACTTTTGGTAAATATGCATCGCTTTTCAAGCGGTAGAAAATTTTTTGGAGATGTCATCCTGAATCTTCTTTTTCTGTCATGCCGTACCAACCGAAGATCATCCTGAACCGACCGCAGGTCGTCCCGGACCTGATGTAGGATCTCATTCTTCAAAAGGATGAGATTCCGGGTCAAGCCCGGAATGACGTTAAGGTCAAAGACTCTCATCAATAGGTCGCAGCCTGGGATGACGTTGAGGTCAAAGAATCCATTGAGCGCATCAACTCCGCAATGACATTATGGTCAAAGACTCTACAGAAAATCATGATACACACCAACACACTTGTTTGTGAGCGTTTCGTCTTCTTGATACTATACGTTCTTTCGTTTTCGTCTTCACTTTTGTGCGTTTGTTGTTATGAACTCACTTCACGTTTATGTCCTTTTCAGCCGCACTCTTGTTTCCAAACGTGTCTTTTGATATCGCTATAACTTTATAAAGCGCTTCTTCGCTCGCATTAAACGATATAGATGTGTACGTCGATGGATAGGAAAAGGTCTTTGAAAATATCGGAATGATTCCGGGATATGGTTTGGGTGATTTTGAAGAGTAAACGTCTATTTTGAGGGTCTTCACGCCACTTTCTCTGTCAAACGTCGTTATCTTCACCTTCACGTTTTCACCGCTTGCAACGGTGGAGGGAGCGCTTATTTGAAGATAGGGCGGTGTTTCGTCTTTTTCTACGATGAAAGTTAATTGAGCGTATCCTTTGTTTGCGTAAATATCCACGGCTTCCACCGTTAAGGTGTGCGTTCCGATTTCGCGAGCTTTTTCTTTGAAAACATAAGGTGGTTGGTATTGTGTGTCTTTTAAGACTCCATCGACGTAGAAGTTAACGTGATCGATCTGGGATGTGGATTTTAAAATATCCGCCGTGGCCATCACTTCATTTCCAACGTAAAAAACTTTAGATTTCATTCGAAGTCTTACAACGGGTAATTTGCTTGGATAAACGTAAAAGTAGAAGGTTTGAGTTGATTCGTGATCGTACACGTCTTGAGCCGATACGGTGAAGGTGTGAGTTCCGGTGGCGTTCGCGATCCAATCGACACAATAAAGTTCATCATTTTTTTTGAAAGGTGTTATCGGCACTTCGTCAACCCACATGTTCACGCGTTTTATTTCGTTTTTGCTCACCACGCTCGCACAAAGTGTGACTCTTGAGGATTGCTTTATCAAAGATTTGAACGCCGGTTGTATCAAAGGGGCATTTTCATCGGAAGGCTGCGTGACGACGTTCATCATCACCACGGTGGATGAAACGGTGTTGTAAGAGTCAACCGCGTTCACAAGGATGGGAATGTATCCGGCTTTTAAGGGTGTCCATACCACCGAAAAAACGCCGTTGCTTCCCGTGTCCACTTCACCTATCAGTGAAGAGTTGATCATGTTCACAAATGAAACCTTTTTTATGAAGGAATTAGGCGCCGTCGAGGTTGCAAAGACACTCAGTATTTTCGCCACTCCAACCGTGGCGTTTTTCGTGAATTTAACGCTCATGGATGGTGGATACATTTGTGGATCGAAGGCGACGTTGAAGAAGAGATTTGAAGACGTCTTTTCATTCATCATGTCCACGGCCTTAACCGTTATTTCATGATTTCCATCCGAAGGAAAGAATGTGTACGTCAACGTGTTCGTGGCAACTTGCGCCATTTTGGCTCCATCCACGAAAAGGATCATGGTTTGTATTGGAGCGTAAGAATCGGATGCGAAAGCTTTAACAGTGACTTTATCATCATGCTTTGGTGATTTTGGGATTATCCCTATTTGCACGTTCAAATCGCTTTGCGGCGGAAGAATGGAAATGTGATGAACTTGTTTGACGTCCCACCCTTTCGAATCCTCAAGACGAACCACAACTTCATGGTAACCAACGCTAACGTCCCACGTGGCTATGGCGGTGCTCGTCGAGAGTTTAACCGTGTTTAGATCTTTTCCATCGACTGCTATGCTGGCGTAAAAGCCACTTGGATCTTCACCAACAACTTTGAAAACGACTTCTTTATCGTTCATGGTTGGATTTTGAGGACTCCACGTGAAACTCCTTATCTTTGGGAAGGGATATGGACCCACGTTCAAGGTAACTTGAGTGGAATTGGTTGTTCCTCGAGTGTCCTTCGCCGTGATTCTCAAGGTGTGTTCGCCCGGTATGGCTTCCCATTTCGCTTCGTACGCGTTTCCATTTTTCGTCGTTTTCAAAGAATTCGAATCAACTCCAATTGACAGATCCTCTATTCCTATGATGGATGTGGCTTCCACTTCGAAATCGACCTCTTCTCCTCCAATGGGACTCGAAGGATACCACGCTATTTTCTTTATGTTGGGAGGAGGTGGAAGGTTAACTTTCAAAGTTGCAGTTGCGCCCACGGCGTTGTTGTAAGCATCCACAGCCGTTGCGATGAAGGTGTGCACGCCTTCTTCTGCGATCCAATGAAAAACACCGGTATTTGGATTTCCGCTTAGAGCGTTCCCATCTACCGACACACTGTATTGTACGTCCGAATAATCGTCTTTTGAATTGACAAGCACGGTTACATCTTGACCCGCTACTGGGACGGCGGGCGAAAAAGATATCTTCGGTTTGGACGGCAAGGGTATGTTCATGCAGGCCGTCAATGTTAAAATCAAAATGAAGAACGTTACAATCGCAAATAACACGATTTCCTTTCTTTTTTTCAAATCCATCACCTCATATCCTTCTATATTATAATTCACTTTTCAATTGATTTCTTCCTCAAATTCGTCTTCGACGGCGATTTTCACGAAATGTTTCAAATTCTTTAATTGACTTCGTAACACATTCAGGAGTATACTACACACGCAGGTTGGAGGTGCAAAGATGTTTGATAGCCTTCAAGAAAAGTTGGCAGATGCTTTTAAGGTACTAAGGGGCAAAGGAAAGATCACGGAAAGCAACGTGAAAGAGGCATTGAGACAGGTAAAGATGTCTCTGTTAAGCGCTGATGTGAATTACAAAGTCGTGAAAGAATTCATGCAAAAAGTTACGGAAAAAGCCTCGGGAGAAAAGGTGATGAAAAGCATAACTCCCGATCAACAATTCATAAAGATAGTCAACGATGAACTCGTCGAATTGTTAGGTGGACAAAAAAGCGATTTGAATTTGAAGTCACGCCCTTCGGTTATATTGATGGTTGGACTTCAAGGAAGCGGGAAAACTACAACGGCAGCCAAGTTGGCGCTTTGGCTGAAGAAGAAAAAGGGAAGAAATCCCCTTTTGGTTGCCGATGACGTGCATAGACCAGCTGCCATAGATCAGTTGGAAACGCTCGGAAAAAGTATAGACGTGCCGGTTTTCACCGGAGACAGGAAGAATCCTTACGAAATAGCGAAAAAGGGTGTGGAATTCGCCGTTTCAAAAGGTTTTGACACGGTTATAGTGGACACTGCTGGAAGGTTACAAATCGACGAGGAGATGATGGAAGAAGTAGAAAAGATCTCCGAATTGGTGAATCCAGATGAAATTTTGATGGTTTTGGATTCCATGGCCGGCCAAGATGTGGTAAACGCCGCGGCGGAATTCGATAGAAGGCTAAGCGTGACAGGATTCGTCGTTACCAAATTGGATGGTGATTCGAGGGGGGGAGTGGCCCTCTCGGCAAAGTACGTTACTTCTAAACCCATAAAGTTCATCGGAACCGGAGAAAAAGTGGATCAGATAGATGAATTCTATCCCGAACGGATGGCTTCACGTATCTTGGGAATGGGTGACATAGTTTCACTTGTCGAAAAAGTTCAAGAGAATTTCGACAAGAAGAAGATGGAAGAGATGGAAAAAAGGCTTAGAAAAGCCCAATTCACCTTCGACGATTTTCGTGAACAGTTGAAACAGGTTAAAAAAATGGGATCGCTTTCGTCCCTTTTGGAGATGATACCGGGAGCTTCGAAGATAAAGAACGTTCAAGTAGATGAAGATCAGCTCAAACATGTGGAAGCGATAATAAATTCCATGACGAAGAAAGAAAGAACGAATCCCGGAATCATAAATTTTTCAAGGAAGAAAAGAATCGCTTCGGGAAGTGGTAGACCTCTTTCAGAAGTTAACAAGCTCATGAAGAGTTACGAAGAGATGAAAAAGATGATGAAGAGATTTGGAAAGATGGAGAAAAAGGGAAAAATGGAAAAATTTCCATTTCAATTCAAATAAAAAACGGAGGTGTTGTGAAGAATCATGGTAAAGATAAGACTTACCAGAATGGGAAAACGCGGACAACCTTTTTACAGAGTGATCGTTGTCGATTCCAAAAAAACAAGAGATGGTGCTTACATCGAATCGCTGGGTTACTACAATCCAATGAGAAAACCTTTTGAGATCAACATCAACAACGAAAGAGCGCTTTTTTGGCTTGAAAGGGGAGCACAACCTACCGATACCGTCAGATCTTTGCTCTCCAAAAATGGAGTGATGCAGAAACTTCATGAAAAGAAGTACGCTAAGAGTTCTAAGGAGTGAGTGCTTTGGATTTGAGGGAACCTTTGGAATTCCTCGTCAAAGCTGCGTGCAAGGAGCCAGATTTGGTGAAAATCAACGAGAAATTTGAAGGCGAGAAAGTGATCTACGAGATCTTCGCATCGGATGATGATATAGGTCAAATAATCGGAAAAAGTGGAAGAACGATAAAATCCATCGATCTCTTGTTGAGGTCTTTGAAAAGGGGAAATGGAGAGTTCGAACTTAAGGTGATAAGATAAGATGAAAGAACGTCACGTTGAAATTGGAAAGATCTACACCACCTTCGGTTTGAAGGGAGATGTTAAGGTTTACGTTTACACTGAGGACGATGTTTTTGACAGTTTTCAGGGTAAACAGGTATGGATAGAAGATGGTTCTTCATCTTTGAAGGTTAAACTTAAGAGCGCGAAGCTTTCCAAAAAAAAGAATTTCCTGGTTAAACTTGAAGGGTTCGACAGCGTTAACAAATCCAAAAGAATAGTTGGAAAGAAGATCACAGTTGAAGAAAACGAGCTTCCAAGCGTTGGAAAAGATGAGTATTACTTTTATCAAGTGGTTGGAATGGAAGTTTACGATGAAGATGAAAAGTACGTTGGAAAAATCGAAGATGTTATTCAGACCGGTTCAAACGACGTTTTCGTGGTTAAAAGCGAAAAAGGTGACGAAGTGTTGATACCATCGATAAAGGATTACGTGTTGAATCTGGACAAGGCACACTCCAAAATCAAGATCAAGAAGATGATATGGTATTGAGAATAGAAGTTGTCACCACCATTCCGAAAGTATTTGAGCCGTTCACGAAGTTCGGTGTCGTTGGAAGAGCCATTCAAAATGGAATAATCCGCTTCGAAACGTTGGATCTTAGAAAATACACGCACGATGTTCATAGAACTACGGATGATTACGCTTACGGAACGGGTGTGGGAATGGTGATGAAAGTTGAACCTGTCTTTGAGTTGTTTGATGACTACGTTGCCAGATTCGAACGCCCGTGGGTGATATACCCATCTCCACAAGGAGAGAGATTTGACCAGGAAAAAGCCAAGGAATTGGCCCAACGAAAAGATTTGATGTTCCTCTGCGGTCGATATGAAGGACTGGATGAAAGGATAATGTCCATCGTGGATGAGGAGATATCCATTGGAGATTTCGTCGTGAGTGGCGCCGAATACGTGACGATGGTCTTTATAGACGCCATAGCTCGGATGATTCCTGGTGTGGTGGGAAAAAAGCAATCCGTGGTAAACGATTCGTTCTACAACGATCTTTTGGATTACGCACACTACACCCGTCCGATGGAATACAGAGGAATGAAAGTTCCCGAAATACTCAGAAGTGGTGATCACGCGAAGATCGGAAGATATCTCCTGAAAGACGCTTTGAAAAGAACCATCCAGAAAAGACCGGATCTCTTTTTGAAACATGAATTAACTCTGGAAGAAAAGGCAGCTTTAGTCGAGCTTTTCAAGGAGATGCTTAAAGAATGTTGAACAACATTTACGTTGCGGTTCTCCATTATCCCATGATCGGTAAAGATGGAAAGATCGTCACGACGGCCGTGGCGAATATGGATGTACACGATATAGCACGCACGTGTAGAACTTACCAAATAAAAAGGTATTATATAGTAAACAATTTACCAATGCAAAGACAGATCGTTATGCGGGTTTTGAACTATTGGAGAAGCGGATTTGGAAGGGAATACAATCCTTCACGTGCAGAGGCGTTGAGGATCGTTAAACTTTTACCCTATTATGAAGATCTCGTTGAGGAGATAACCGAAGAAAATGATGGTCTCACGCCTTTAAAAGTTTTCACATCCGCTAAAAAGAGGGAAAATACCATTTCATACGATGAGATGAAAGAGATCGCGTTAAGGGAAAGAAGACCTATTTTACTTCTTTTTGGTACGGGACAAGGGATGTCGAATGAGATCTTGAAAACGTGTGAATTATCTCTAGAACCTATAAGAGGAAAGTCTGATTACAATCATCTTTCCGTAAGAGCCGCTGTCTCTATTACTTTGGATAGAATAATAGGAGAAAACATTTATCAAGGAGGGAAACAAAATGGATCAACTCATCAGGGCCGTTGAAATGCCATACAAGAAAGAATGGCCCAAATTGGCAATAGGAGATCATGTGAAAGTTACAACTGCCGTTGTTGAAGGCGGAAAAGAAAGAGAACAACTTTTTGAAGGTTACGTCATCGCGATGTCCGGTTCTGCAGGAGGCAGAACGTTCACCGTTCGGAAGATCTCGCACAACGGAATAGGAGTGGAGAAGATCTTTCCGTTTTCGTGTCCAACAGTCAAAGATATAAAAGTCGTGGGCCATGGAAAGGTAAGAAGAGCAAAGCTTTATTACATCAGAAATTTGAGAGGTAAGAAGGCCCGCATAAAGGAAAAACGTGAAACCAAAAAGTGAAAAAAAGAAAGATAAAGTGATATACCAGAAAGCGAAGCACGAGGCCTGGGAGTGGACCAAGGCCTTTGTGATCGCTTTCATCATAGCGATAGCCGTAAAATTGTACGTGTTGGACACGATGGTAGTTCCGACGGGTTCCATGTTGCCAACCATTCAGTTGAACGATAGGATGTTTGTGGATAAGGTAACGTCTCACTATCAATGGCCAAAAGTTGGGGAGATAGTGGTATTTTGGACACCATTCGTTGACAAAACGGCTCTTGGAATGTTAGGACCTTTTGACAAACTCATGGATGCATTAAGTCCGGCTAAGTTTCACGGTCACGTTAAGTACGTTAAAAGGCTTGTTGGGGTCGGAGGTGACACTTTAAAGCTTGTACCTGCCCAAGGACATCCATACCTTTACCACTTGGAAGTCAACGGCAAAATTCCTGCGGATCTCAAAGATAGACTTTATTCCAAGCAGGGAATATTCGCCGATCCGAACTTCTACGAAAAATTGGCTCATCCTGAAAGATATCCATTAGATCCCAAATACCAGATTTTGAGTTATTTCAACAGCGACACGGATTATACACAAGTCTATAAAAAGTTTTCAAAGCTATGGGGAAAATACGTGACGACCGACAGCTTTGGAAACGTGACCATTCATGTACCAAAGGGATTTTTCTTCGTAATGGGCGATAACACGACTGATTCTTTTGACAGCAGATACTGGGGTTTCGTGCCTGATGCCAACATGGTGGGTTCACCTTTCTTGAGAATATGGCCTTTGAATCGTTTTGGGGCGATAAAACTGAATCGGTAGGTGTGAAAATGGAAATAGAGGTATGGTATCCATCTCACGTTGAGAAGGCGAAAAAGGCGCTTAAATCCTTAACGAAAATAGTTAAAGGCGTTGTTGAAATAGTGGATGCGCGCGCTCCAATGGCCACGCGACCGCTGGATATAGAACCGTATTTCAAAGATAAGACGAAGATGATCTTTTTGAACAAAAGTGATCTGGCAGATCCCAAGATCACCGATAAGTGGATCAACGCCTTTTCAAAAAACGGTATAAACGTTATGGCAGGTTCGTTGAAAAAGATGAAAAATGCGACCAAGATCTTCGAGATTTTTGAGCGTTCGAAAGAAACGAACATAGCGATCGTTGGCATGCCAAACGTTGGCAAGTCAACGTTGGTTAACATGCTCAAAAGAAGACGTTCTGCTTCCATAGGAGATCGACCGGGAGTTACAAGGGCGATTCAATGGATAAGGATTAACGATCGCTTGCGAGTGCTTGACACACCAGGTGTGATTTATCCGAAGATATTCAGCGATCTTCTTTACGCCAAACTGGGTTTGTGTAACGTCATAGACGTGGAAAAGATAGACTTTGAAGCCCTTATTTACTATGAGTTAAACTTGTTGTGTAAGATCAGACCGGATATTTTGGATAAAATAGCCAAAGGTTCATCCGTGATGGAAAGAGTCGAAAATTACGCGAGAAAACGTAATTTCCTTTTAAAAGGAGGCGTTTTGGATATGAACCGCGCCCTCCTTACCGTTCATCGTGAGATAACACATGGTGAATTTGGTGGAATTTCCTACGAAACGCCAGAGGAATTTGATAAAATTTGAAGCGGAGGGATGAAAATGGATGATGTTTTTGAAAAGGTAAAAAGCATAATAGCCGACAAGTTGGGGGTTGAACCGACAAGCATAAGTGAAAATTCTTCCTTCATCGATGATCTTGGTGCGGATTCGTTGGACGTGGTGGATATCGTCATGGCCTTTGAAGATGAGTTCGGAATAAAGGTAGAAGATGAAGAACTGGAAAAGTTTTCAACCGTCAAGGATGTCGTGGATTACATAAAAGCCAAAATGTGAAGAAACGATAATTTTTTCCCTTATTCAAAGTGGAAGATGAGAGGTGAATAAATGGGAAGCATCGATCTTCGGATGACAAAGAGAGGAGTAGTACTCTTCATAGAAGAATACGAGGATTTATCCCAACTTTTTGCCGATGTTACCAATAAATTTTCTCAACTGGAAGGTTTCTTCGCACCTGGCGATAAGTTATCGATAATGGTAAAAGATCGTGAAAAATATTCGAAAGATATCACCGAAATAGTGGCTTTCATAGAAGATAAAGGGTTCAAAGTTGGGGAAATCCTTGTTGGAGAGATGAACAGGAAAACTCCAAATAGAATATCCGTCAAGCAGAAATTGAACGTTGTGGAAAGTGAAACGAAAAAACGTTTAAATCCAACCAAAGTCGTTAAAAAAACGATCAGATCGGGTCAGGCCGTTATTCATGATGGAGACGTGATCGTGATGGGAAATCTGAATTCCGGCGGGGAGATAATCTCGGCCGGAAATGTCATAATTTTAGGTGAAGCCAAAGGCGTTGTTCGCGCTGGGGTGAAAGGTGAAGAGAATTCCATAATTTACGCCGTTTCTATGAATCCCGAGCTGATTCAAATAGCCAATCACGTTGCGCATCTGTCTGAAACTTTGAAAAATTCCGTCGCACACGTTAGAAGCGGTAAAGTTGTGTTTGAGGAATACGACAATCTGAAATTCGCTAATGGGAGAGGTTGAATTGAAAAAGATATCCGTTTTGTTGGAAAAACTTTCCAACTCTTTCGGCCCGTCTGGGTACGAAGATGAAGTTATCGACGTTTTGAAGGAAGAATTAAATGGAATTTGTGATCTTCGAAGACTTTCATCCAACTCTTTGATGGCCATTTTACCTGGAAATCAGCCGCAGAAGATACTCTTTTCCGCACATGTTGATGAGATAGGTATAATGATTTCGAAGGTGGAAAATGGATACGCCAGAATTGTACCGATCGGTGGAGTGGATCCGAAGGTTTTACCCTCACAGAGAATAAAGATAAAAACCTCAAACGGTTTTCAATATGGAATAATAGGAATGCTCGCCCCTCACCTGCAAAAAGGACCAAGAAAAGATGTGACCTTTGATTCGCTCTTTTTGGATTTGAGTTGCGCACCAGACGCAAAGGTTGGAGATGTTGGCGTGGTGGATGTCAAAGCTTCAACGCTCGCCCAAGAATACGTCAGTGGCAAAGCGTTAGACGATAGGGCTAGCGTTACGGCGGTCGTTATGGCTTTGAAAAAATTGTCGTATGTGGAAAATCGTCCAAGCGTGTACGCGCTTTTCTCTTCAAAAGAAGAAGTGGGAATGGTGGGTGCTTTGACGGGAGCTTTTGAGATGAAACCGGATATAGGAATAGCCATCGACGTTACATTTGCAGACAACGACTCGAAACATGCTCCAAAGATCGAATTGGGAAAGGGCCCCGCGTTGTCTTTGGGTGTTGGAACTTACATGGAGATCTACGATATCATGGTTGAGACGGCGAAGGAAGAAGGGATCGATTATCAAATCGAGCCGAATCCGTCTAGAACCGGCACTGATGCCGATGCCATTCAGCTTTCCTACAAAGGTGTACCTGTCATGCTGGTTTCCTTGGCTCAAATGTATATGCACACACCGGTTGAAGTGATCTCTTTAAAGGACGTGTGGTCAACCGCCAGGCTTTTGAGTGCCTTCACACTAAAATGGGGTGAAAAAAGTGTTTCTTGAAGATCTGTCAAACATTCAAGCGATATCTGGTTTTGAAGATGATGTTGTTAATTACGTGAAGAAGATAGTTGAAAGGCATCGTTACGATTACAAAGAAGATTTTATGAAAAATTTAACCGTATTTATTCCCGGTAAAAGTCATGATTTTAAGATCGGGCTCTTCGCCCATATGGACGAAGTGGGACTGATGATTACGAGGATAGAAGATGATTTTATCGCGAAGTTTGCACCGGTTGGTGGTGTAGACCCGCGCGTACTCGTTGGAAAAAAAGTCAGAATAGGTGATAAGAGTGACGGTGTGATCGGTTTTAAACCGATTCATCTTCAGAAAAAAAGTGGTGAGAGCCCTTCTTTTGACAACCTTTCCATTTTCGTGGGAAAAACTTCGAAAATCAAAGTTGGAGATCCGGTGTTTTTCACCACTAACTTCACCGCTTGTGGAGATTTCTACGTTGGAAAAGCATTTGATGACAGGGTTGGATGCGCTATCATGTTAGAGCTTATTGAAATGGAAGAAAAATTCCCTTTTGACCTTTACCTCTCTTTCGTTTCGCAAGAAGAAGTTGGTTTGAGAGGGAGCGCGGTTGCGGCTGCGAATTTGGATGTGGATCTGGCTTTGGTTATAGAAGGTACAACCGCTGGGGACAATCCGGAGTTAGAAGAAGCGCATTGGGCTACACACGTGGGAGATGGACCGGTCTTGGTGGCGGTTCACTCCGGTTACGTTATAGATGCACGAATTTTTGAGAGTTTAAAACAGATCGCAAAGAAGAATGACATACCCTATCAGATAAAAAGGAGAACAGCTGGGGGAACCGATGCGGCAAGAATAGCCAGAACTTTTTCCGGAATTCCTGCCGGTGTCGTCGCTGTACCAGCTAGGTACATTCATTCTCCGATTTCTTTGATCTCGAAAATGGATTTTGAAAATACTTTTAAGCTTGTAAAAGCTTTCGTTGAAAGCGAGGTGGCTTTGATTTGAACTTGGAACGTTTGAAGACGTTACTGACTTCTTTTGGACCAAGCGGTCGAGAAGAGGGAACGAGAAAAACGATAATAGATTTGATAAAGGATCACGTTGATGGTTACAAAGTGGATAAAGTTGGAAATTTGATAGCGTGGAAAAATGGAAATGGAAAAAACAAAAAGAAGGTCCTTTTGGGAGCTCACATGGATCAGATCGGTGTGGTTGTAACGCATGTGGACGAAAAAGGATTTTTGAGAATAGAACCAGTTGGTGGCATCATACCGCAAATTCTCTACGGAAGTCGTTTGAATTTCAACGGCATTGTGGGCGTTGTTGGAATGGAGGAAGAAGATGGAGAGACGTTCAAGAAGAATCTTAGAGAGATGACATTTGATAACCTCTACGTTGATGTTCTTCAAGACGTGTCAAAACTTTCCGTTGGAAGCTTTGGAATTTACGATTCCTATCCCATTTTCAAAAAAGATCTTGTCGTTTCTCCAGCCCTAGATGACAGAATAGGGTGTGCGATTTTGGTGGAGTTGCTTCTGAATGCCGACACACCATACAACGATCTTTACACGCTTTTCAGTGTTCAAGAGGAACATAGTCTCGTTGGAGCGGCGGTTGGAGCATTTGAAATAGATCCGGATTTGGCCATAGCCGTGGACGTGACGGATTCGGCGGACGTTCCAAAAGCTCACAAAAGGATTTCCATGGTACTGGGAAAAGGACCGGCGATAAAGGTGATGGATTCCATGAGCGTTTCGAATCCGAAGGTGGTAGAGCTTTTAAAAGACGTGGCT
Source organism: uncultured Mesoaciditoga sp. (assembly GCA_964503355.1). GTDB lineage: Bacteria > Thermotogota > Thermotogae > Mesoaciditogales > Mesoaciditogaceae > Mesoaciditoga. Next base: position 17,116 of record CAZCZS010000011.1, on the reverse strand, counting down.
GAAAGAAACAAAATAGAGTATCAATTGGAAGTGCTTCCCTTTGGTGGAACGGATGCTTACGCTTTTGAAAGGGCGAGAAAGGGCATTCCGAGTGCCGCTTTATCCATTCCGACCAGATACATTCATACACCTTCAGAAGTGTGTGATTTGAACGATGCCGATAAAGCTCTTGAAGTATTGAAGAGTCTTGTGAAGGAGGAGATCGATCTCTGAAAGTTGTAAGTTATTCTCCGGAACTTTCCAGATCGGATGTCATGGAAGTTTATCTGTTGGCATCCAAGGAAGAATTGGCTTCATTGATGGATTCACTTTATCCGGGAAGGAATATCTTTTACATCGTGGACTCGAAGGTAAAACTTTTTCATCCGGATGTGGGAGATTCCATGAATTCTTTTCCGGTCTTTGCCGGCGAGAGGGCGAAGTCCATAGTTGGAGTCATGGACATTCAAAATCAGTTGATAAACCTTGAAGAGAGAAATCCAGTTGTTGTTGCCATGGGAGGTGGAAGCGTTCTTGATGTGTGTGGATTTGCGCTCGCCACCTTTGCCAAAAAGTTGAGAACGGTTTTCATCCCGACCACGTTCAGCGCTCAGTTGGAAGGCTTTTTCAAGGATGAAAGTTATGTGAACTTCGATAGGATAAAAGATGTCATGAAAGTTCGATTTCACCCGGATGAATTGGTGGCCGTCGGTGAGTTCTTTAAGACCCAGAAATTCGAGGATAAAAGATCCGCTTTCGTGCATGCCATAGCTTTAGGTCTTTCGCATTCTAAAAGGTTTTTTAACGCCACTTTGAAGATATTGAATTCGAATTTGTTTGGAAATGAGGAAATGATAAGATACCTTCTTTTCGAAAGTCTTAGAATGCGTGCCAACGTTGGTTCAGGATTGGTTGGTGAAGAAAGTGCGCGTGCTTTGATGACGGCTTCAAAACTCGAGATGCCGTATTTGATGGCACTTCAATACGGTATCTTGATAGAATCTTTTATCTCAAATAAACTGGGATTTCTTTCAAAAGATTCGTTTGAAACCGTGTATCGCGCCATCAACTTGTGTGCCAATGGACACTTCGATTTATCGGGTGCGGTTGAGACGCTCTCGTATTCCGAAGAACCCTTAACGGCGAGATTACCGGTAAAGATAGGTTCCGTGATGGAGTACAAAGTCTTTCCTGGATTCTTGAGTGAAATGATATATTCCGCTCATTCACAAGGTTACATATGAATTTCACATAGATAAATTGAAAAAAGAAGAAAGAAGGGAGAGTAAAAATGAGCAAGGATAGCAATGCCTATTACGCGGCAAGATTGGTAATACTTTTGAGTCTTATAGGTGTAGTTCTGGCTTTGATCGGATGGATGGTAAGTCTGAATGGAAGAATGAACGAGATTGAGAGTGCTTTAAAAGATGAACAAAAGAGCATTTCATCGTTGCTCACTTCTGTGGCCAGTGTCACGGAAAAAGTTGAAAATTTAAGCACTTCAAGACTTTCAAGCAACGTTTCGATCAATTTACCTTCTTTGGGCTCCACATCTGTGAGCGTTCAACCCATCGGATACACTTCTCTTTTGAGAGAAGCTCCTCTTACTTTACCGGCGAGCATTTCACTCTCGACCGTTTCTTCAACCAACTTGAACGACTTTAAGTCCATTCTTTCAAAGACGAACACGTATGAGATAGCTCAGTACGATGGAAAATATTTCCTCGCTTATCCAGCACTTTTTGGAAAGACTTACTCCATTCAGATTTTATCTTCTCCCTACCCGGATAGGGTGATGGACATTCTGAAAACTTTGAGGAGTATGAGCCAACCTGCGTTCATGATAAATTACGCCAACCAATCGGCACTTTTCATTGGGGTTTTTCCAACGTACTCTGAGGTGAAGGGTTATCTTGCCAGCTTAGACGCCTCGTCTTTGACAAAGGTCGTTGATACCAAACCTTCAGAATGGGTGCTTAGAACGATCCCTTGAAATAGATAGAAAAACGTTATGAAAACGAGAAGCAGAATAATCTTTGGAATCGCCTCTTTGCTTGTTCTGATCGGGGCGATTGTCGTTTTTTCACCGTTGAATCTTCCATCTACCAACTACGATGCCGATAACAACGTGCCAACCAAGCGTTCTCACAAATTTTCGTTGATCAACGTGAATACGGCTTCGGTTGAAGAATTAGAGAAATTACCCGGTATAGGATATACCAAAGCCCAGGCTGTGGTGAATTACCGAAAAGCTCATGGAAGCTTTTCCTCGTTGCAGGAGCTTTTGAAGGTTAAGGGTATAGGGAAAGCCACACTGAACAAGATTGCCAATTTTTTGGTTGGATTTTCTGAATCTCCAAAGGTTTCGCAAGAAAACACACTGAGATCGAATGCAGAAGGTGAAAAGCGTGTAAACGCTTCGAAGAAGATGGTGGATATAAATCACGCCAGCGTTGAAGAGATATCAACTCTTCCGTATATAGGAACGGTTAAAGCGAAAGCCATAGTCAATTACAGAAAAACACATGGTTTTTTCAAAAGCGTTTCGGAATTGAAAAACGTGAAAGGAATAGGGACTAAGACACTTGAGAAAATAGAAAATTTGATTGAGGTAAGGGAATGAAAAATGGTATCATTAAAACTTAAGAGGTGATTTTTTGACAAGTGAAGTTTTCATGGACGTCATCAGGCAAGGAATATTCGTTCTCCTAACCGTTATAACTCCCGTGATGGTCCTCAGTTTACTTGTCGGTTTGACGATAAGCATTTTCCAAGCGGTTACTCAAATAAACGAGCAGACTTTGACGTTCGTTCCAAAAATATTGGTCGTTTTTTTGACGTTGGCCGTGACGGGGGGATGGGTTATGCAAAAGATGGTTGAATACGCCCAAATGCTGTGGACCCAATATTTGGCAATGATCTGAGGCTATGGATTTTCAAACTTTTCTCCAAAACGATTTTTTAACGTGGGCGATGATATTGGCTCGCGTAAGTGGATTGTTTTCATTTTCTCCTTTTTTGGGCGCGCCTTTTATACCAAGAACCGTTAGAGTTCTGATAGTGGTTATTTTCTCGTGGCTTTTGATACCTTACGCGGGTGTGACGATATCCCTTTCAATTCCTGTGGGAATAATAGTTTGGATGATATTTCTCAACTTTACGATAGGAATGGCGATAGGACTTTTCGCAACGATTTTCTTCGAAGCCGTTCAATTCGCAGGAAGGGTTTACGGATATCAAATTGGTTTCGCGGTCGCGAACGTTTTAGATCCACAAACGCAATCTCAGATACCGATTTTGGGTCAACTGACGTACTTAATAGCCGCATTTTTGTTCGTATCATTAGATGGACCGGCCATTTTGCTCTTGGCAATAGCGAACTCTCTGAAGAAAATCCCTGTGGATTCGTTGATGATTGGAACGAGTTTCGTTCCGCTTTTTTGGAAGGAAGTTGGCACGATATTTTCGCTTGGACTTCAAATAGGATTTCCAATAATAGCTTTCATGCTCATAGTTACCATAATTTTGGGAGTTATGGCAAGAATAATGCCTCAGATGAACGTGTTCATGGTGGGTATGCCGCTTGACGTCTTTGTGGGTTTGATAATGTTTGCCATGTTGATACCCGTCTGGTTCACGATTTTCGGAAATCAGATAGCGGCACTTTCAGACAAGATAATGGCTCTTATAAACGGGATGTGAAAGATGAATGAGTTCAAAACAAGATGGATAGATCTATCCATCTTTGCCGATCCGGAAAAAACTGAAAAAGCCACACCAAGGCGAAGAAAAAAGGCGAGAGAAGAGGGAAACGTTTCTCAGTCGCCAGATTTAAACATGGCCGTTTCGCTTTTAAGCGTTTCCAGCGTGGTTTATTTCACCTTTGCCGGGTTGTACCAAGCTTTTATGAAGATATTTTTGATCATAACATCTGGATTCGTTGGCGCTTCCACTCTCTCCATTTCCCAAGCCATGCATTATCTGGCTTTTGCGTTTACCGCCGCGCTTAGTTGGCTTTTGGTCGTTATGATCGTTGGAATCGTTGGAGCGGCCTTTCCTTCCATGCTTCAAACCAGGTTTCTTTTCTCGATCAAGGCGTTGATACCCGATCTGAACAAGATAAATCCTCTCGAAGGATTCAAAAAGATGTTCTCTTTGAGAACCGTCTTTGAATTTGTAAAATCCCTGATCAAGATAACGATCATAGCCTATATAGGGTACGTTTCCGTAATGAAGGCGTGGCCAAATTTGTTTGCCATGTCTCAACAATCGTTGGAAAATTCTTCAATAGCCCTTGGAAATTTCATCTATCGCCTTCTCATGGAGATAGGACTGGCCTTGTTGGTTATAGGAATATTGGATATCTATTATCAACGCTGGGAATACGAGAGATCTCTGAGAATGACGAAAAAAGAGGTAAAGGATGAGATGAAAGATACCGAGGGGAACCCTTTGATAAAGAACAAACAGAGGCAAAAGATGATGCTTCTTGCCAGAAGTCGAATGATGCAAAACGTTCAAAACGCGAACGTTGTGGTGACAAACCCTACCCACGTTGCCGTTGCCATAGAGTATAAAGACAACATGAACGCTCCAAAGGTTGTGGCTAAAGGGGCCGGAGAAGTTGCTGAAAGGATAAAAACGCTGGCTAGAAAATACGGAATACCCATTTTGAGGAATCCACCCTTGGCGAGGGATCTTTTCAAAAGCGTTGAAATAGGCGAGGAAATACCCTCACGTCTTTACAGGGTGGTGGCAGAATTGCTTGTCACGGTTTACAAGATGAAAAACAACGTTTGAAATGTGAATCGATGTTTTTAAAGAGGTGAAGTGATGTCGAAGTACGACGATATTTTCATAGCCGTGGGAGTGCTTTTCATAGTACTTCTTTTGATCCTGCCGATCACAGGATGGGCGCTTGATTTGCTTCAAATACTCGACATCACCATCTCCGTTTTGGTTTTGCTAACGACCATGTATTTGAAAAGGGCCATAGACATCTCGTCCTTTCCGACGATAGTTCTGGTGCTCACGATATACAGAGTCGCGTTGAACGTGGCATCCACACGTTTGATACTGCTCGAAGGAAAGAATTTTCCAGGACACGTCATAAGGGCGTTTGGAAGTTTTGTCGTTGGTGGAAATTACGTCGTTGGTATAGTGGTCTTTTTCATACTAGTCATCGTTCAATTCATAGTCATAACACGTGGCGCGGAAAGGATAGCCGAAGTTGCCGCCCGTTTTACTCTGGACGCCATGCCGGGTAAGCAGATGTCGATAGACGCCGATTACAACGCCGGAATAATCACCGAAGAAGAGGCAAAAAGAAGAAGAGAAGAGGTACGAAGGGAAGCGGACTTTTACGGTGCTATGGATGGAGCTTCTAAATTCGTCAGGGGAGATGCCATATCCAGTATAATAATAGTGTTTATAAACATCATAGGTGGTCTTATAATAGGTGTACTCATGCATCATATGAGTATTGGAGAGGCCGCTCAGATTTACACCCTGCTGACGGTTGGTGATGGTTTGGTTACTCAAATTCCGGCTCTCCTCGTTTCTACGTCAAGTGGAATTATAGTTTCGCGTGCGGCATCCGCGAGTTCGTTGGGTAAAGACATATTAAGGGAACTCGCTCAAGAACCGAGGGCTTTGATGATCACGGGAGCCGCGATCCTTTTGTTGGGGGTTTTCACTCCGTTACCGACTGTTTCGATGATTTTGGTTGGCTTTTTGACCATAGCGTTGGGATATATGTCATCGAGAGTTTCGCATGAAAAAGAGATGACTGAGGCGGTGGAAGGAGTGGGAGTGCCTTCGGCAAATACTCCTTCTTCTGCATCTCAAGCTGGAGCAATGGACATTTCGGATATAATAACGACTGACACGGTGGAAGTGGAGATAGGTTACGGTTTAATACCTTTGGCGGATAGGAGTCAAGGAGGGGATTTGCTGGAAAGGGTTACGATGGTTAGAAAGCAAATAGCTTACGAGTTGGGATTCATGTTGAGTCCTATAAGGGTACGAGACAGTGTACTTTTGAAACCAAACGAATACGTGATAAAGATTCTCGGTTCTGAAATTGCGAAATACGAGATATTTCCAAACAGGTTGCTTGCCATGAATCCAGGCGTGGTTGAGGAAAAGCTGGAAGGAATACCGACGAAAGAACCGGCTTTTGGTTTAGAGGCTTTTTGGATAACGGAAGATCAAAGAGAAAAAGCCAGAGGATTGGGATACACGGTTGTTGATGCGCCGAGTGTGTTCGCAACGCATTTAACGGAAGTGTTGAGGGAACATGCGGCCGAATTGTTGGGAAGAAAAGAAATGGAGATGCTGATAGAGGGACTCAGAGAAAAGATGCCTTCTCTTGTAGATGAGTTGATACCTGGTATAATGAAAGAACATACGGTTCGAAGAATTTTGCAAAGATTGCTTGAAGAGAAGGTTTCTCTGCGAAATCTACCTTTGATTTTTGAAGCGCTTATTGAAAATGGTGAAAAAACGTCGAGCGTTTCTGAACTCGTTCAAAAGGTTAGAATAGCTTTGAAAAGACAGATAAGTGAGAGTGCGAAATCGGATGATGGCTACGTTCACGCGGTCGCGCTGTCACAGTCTTTGGAAGAAAAACTTTTGGAAGCGATGACGATTTCTGAGGATAGAAAGATCTTCAATGTGAATCCCGATCTCATGTCCAAAATCATAGACGCGATAGCCGCTTCTCTCAAAAAGGTTATGGAAAAGGGATATTATCCCGTTGTAATATGTTCGGCTTCCATAAGAGAAGCGATGGCAAGATACGTGATCAAAAACATTCCAAAAATTCAAGTTGTGGCATACGAGGAAATGACGGACGATGTTAAATTGAAGATAGAGGAGATAGTGAACGTTTAAATAAAGGGTGAAAATTATGAAGTTGAAAAAATTCCTGGCCTCCAACATGGCGGAAGCTATGATAAAAGTTAAAAACGAACTTGGTGTGGATGCGGTGATTCTCCAAACGAGAAAGGTTAGAAAGGGAGGATTTTTGGGGATAGGTTCGAAAACCTACGTTGAAGTTACGGCGTTTAAAGAAGAAGAGGATAAAAAAGTTCACGAACCCAAAAAGGTTCAAATTGTGGAGAATCGTGATATTTCAAGAGATCTGAAGATGGAGTTAAACGGAATAAAGAGCACTTTGGAGGTTGTAAAAGAGAAACTTTCTTCTGCTAAAATTGGAGGAAATTTTCCTCAACCCTTTGAAGACATTTATCTAAAGATGATAGAAAATGGAATGAAATCGAGTGAAGCTTTCAAAATAGTCGATGATATCTCTAAAAACATGAGCTCAGTTGAGGCGCAGGATGAAGAAAAACTTTCAAACGCTTTGAAAAAACATTTTGAAGGATTGGTGAAATTCGAAAGGATCGAATTCACGCCGTCAAAAAGAATAATGCTTATAGGACCAACTGGTGTGGGAAAAACGACGACGCTCGCCAAGATAGCCGCGATGATAAAGATGAGGGAAAGACGTTCTTTAACCATAGTCACTTTGGACACTTACAGAATAGCCGCCGCCCAACAGTTGAAAACTTACGCGGACATAATGCATATACCTTTTAAGGTTATATACACACCGGAAGAGGCCGTGGAGTTTTCATCCAGCGTTAAAGATGACGTGCTCTTGATCGACACGGCTGGAAGAAGTCAAAAAGATGAGATGAAAATCACGGAAATTTCCTCTTACGTCCAAAAGATCGATCCGGATATCGTTTTTCTCGTCATAGATGCCACCAAAAAAAGGGATGATATGGAAGATGTGATAAAGAAATTTTCCATGGCTCGTCCCACTCATTTCATACTTACGAAGTTGGATGAGACCTCTTCGATTTTGGGTGTGGTTAAAGCTTTGAGCTCTTCTTCACTTCCCGTTTCCTTCATAACAAATGGTCAGAACGTTCCAGACGATATAATGTACGCGGACGATGTGGACATACCTTCTTTGATGATCAAGGAGGTTTTGAAATGATCGAGGATCAGGCGGTTGCGCTTAGAAATAACGTATCAACGGCTAAATTCGTGGCCTTCGCCTCTGGAAAAGGAGGAGTGGGAAAATCGTTGGTTACCTTGAATACGGCCGTTTCACTTGCGAGTAAAGGAAAGAAAGTTTTGGTTATAGACATGGATATCGGTTTCGCAAATTTGGAAGTGTTGGCGGGGGTAACCATTAAATATACCCTTAAAGATTTTTTTAAGAAGGGCTTGGAAATAAAAGATATAATAGAGAAGACCAATTACGGTTTTTCACTCTTGAGCAGTGGAAATGACGTGGATGACATATACGCCTTTGAATTCGGTGAAAGAGAAAGATTTTTTTCAGAATTCCAGGCTTTGGGAAGCGAAATGGATTACATTCTCATAGACATGGGCGCCGGTTACTCGGAAAAATTGGACAAAGCTTATCTGGCAGCGGACGATTTCGTGATAGTGCTGACACCAGAACCGACTGCCATCATGGACGGATACACTTTCTTGAAGATATTGTCCATAAAGGGATTGAAAAGTAAGCTCTATTTGATGATAAACATGGCGAACACTTTAGATGAAGGAAGAATTTTAGGTAAAAGATTCCAAGAGGTGACTTCCAAATTCACGAATTTGAAGTTTGAAAAAACTTACGCGATGCTAAACGATCCTCACGTTAGAAAATCCGTAAGAGAGCAGAAACCGTTTGTGCTTTCCTACAAACACATTCAACCCACTTTCGGAATAATGGGTTTGACTTCTGCTATAATGGAAAAAGAAGGTATGACACGTGAAAAGATAGGATTTGCCGAGAAGATAAAAAGGTTTTTCAAGTGGGGGAGATGAAGATTGGCCTACTTCTTGGAAGAAGTCGACGTTAGCAAGATAAAACCCGGCTTGCCTTTGAGAATAGAAGCGAGTTCGACCGTTGGATTCAGTGGTGGGAGTTTTAAGTCGAGCGTTGAAGACGTACAAAATGATGTTGTAAAGGCCGCGATGCCATCTTTAAAGGGTAGATTGGTACCTTTTCCGGTTGGTTTAACGGCGCGACTATCGGCCATAGACAAGATGTCACTGTACGTTTTTTACGGTGTTGTACTTGAAAACAAAGAAGAAGATAAACTGCCCATAACGCTGTTTAAAATCCAAGGAAAGATAAGAAGGGTTCAAAGGAGAAGGTTTCTAAGGATAAAATTCGTATCGAATGGAACTTTGAAAACCGTCGAAAACGAAGAAATACCGTTTATGAGTTTCGACATAAGTGCAGGTGGAATGAAAATAGGGGTAAGCAGGCGCCTTGAAGTTGGCACCATAATCACGGTGAATTTCAGATTTGAAGACGATCTGTTTTTGAACAACCAAGAAGCGCGCGTTGTTCGAGAAATAGAGAGCGAGGAAAACGCAAACGGCGTTTTCTATTACGGTATCGAATTTTTCAACATGCCTTTATCACTTCAGGACAGGATCATGAGGTTCATATTCAAGTTGGAGCTGAAATCGAAAGGGGGAAAGGAAAGGTGAAATGGAAAGATAAGCTAAGTGAAATGCAAATCGATGTTTTGCGTGAGGTTGGAAATATAGGAGCCGGTAACGCTGCAACCGCTCTTTCGAATATGATAGGAAAAAACGTTAACATAGAGGTGCCCCAAATTCAAATAGTGGATCTTTCACAGTTGTACCAAGTTTTAGATCAGCCTGAAGAGATAACGGCGGCAACGGTCGTTGGAATAAAAGGAGACGCGCCTGGCAAGATGTTGATGCTTTTTTCAGCTCAATCTGCCAAAAAGCTCATCTCTTTTTTGATCGGCCAAGAACCCGAAGATTTGACAAATCTGGATGAAATGGGACAATCCGTACTGAAAGAAATAGGAAACATAATGTGTTCTTCCTACATAATAGCACTTTCCAATTTCACATCCCTCTTCTTGGAAAGTGATGTTCCAATGCTTGTCGTGGACATGATAGGGGCCATAGTGGCCGAAACGTCCATACAATCCGCGGAAGAGTACGATGACGTTATAATGATAGAAAACCTTTTGAGTATACCGGATGAAGGAGACGTTAAAGGTTTCATGACGATGTTTCCAGAGGGTGAAAGTCTCAGCAAAATATTCTCAAAACTTGGCATTCAGTGAGGTAGACGAATATGGGAAACAAGATAATAATAGGGATCGGTGAATATGCCGTCGCATCGAATCCTACAATTCTAGTTACACTGGGCTTGGGATCATGTGTTGGGGTTTGCATAAGAGACAAAAGAACACGTGTGGGAGGTATGATACATGTTATGCTTCCCGAAACTCACGAAACAACCGGAAAACTCAGCAAATACGCGAAACCTGGAATAGAGATAATGGTCAACGAGATAGTAAAAAAGGGCGGAAATTTAAGAGATTTGGAAGCCAAAATAGCCGGGGGAGCCTCCATGTTTCAAAGTAAAGGTTTTGACATTGGAAAGAGAAATGTCGAAAAGGTCAAAGAGGTTTTACTTTCTTTGAAAATACCGTTGATCGCTGAAGATACCGGTAAGAATAGGGCGAGAAGTATAGAATTTCATCTTGAAACTGGAGAGTTATTTATCAAGAAAGTTGGTGGAAAAGAAAAGATTGAACTCTCCAAAATATAAAGCTTGGACGTACCTTTTTTTATCCTTTGAATTTTTGTTCTTACTTTTGAATCTCAAAGCGGGATGGAATATAATCGAATCGTTTGTCAGATCGACCATTTCGGCAATTATTTTGGAATTTTTGCTTTATCTTGTTTATGCCTTTCTCAACGTGAAAGATAAAGATGAAGATAAAGAAAAAGGAAGATTTTTCGATAAAAGGGATTCGCAAAAGTGAAAAGGGATGATATCGACTGAAAGGATACGTTGATAAAGAATGGGCGGTGAAGAAGTTCACCCCTTTAATAAGAAAACTCGCTTACGATCTTGCCAAGTCTTTACCCCCTTCTGTGGAAGTTGAAGATCTTATACAGGAGGGAGTGGTAGGGTTACTTGGAGCGATAGAAAGGTTCGATCCCTCTAGGCACGTGAAACTTTCAACTTACGTTGTGACGAGGATTCGCGGCGCGATGTTAGACTATCTTCGTTCCATAGATTGGATGCCTCGAACGTTGAGAAAAAAACTCAAAGCCGTTGAAAAAGCGAGGATGAAATTCATAAACGAAGAACCGGAAAAGGTCAATTCCATGATCGCGAAAGAACTTGGAATAGATGAAAAGGAGATAGGTATCGTCGAACGTGAGATATTGAGAAATCAAATTCTCTCACTGGATAGATATCTTTTATCCAACGAAGAAATAGGTGATTTGATCCCTTCGCAAGATCGAAATCCGGCCGAATTGTACGAAGATGAAGAAACCGTAATGAAACTAAAAGACGCCATAGACAGTCTAACGGATAGAGAAAAGCTGTTGCTTTCGTTGTATTATTACGACGATTTAACTTTTAAGGAGATAGCACAAGTCTTAGATGTGAGCGAATCAAGAGTGTGTCAAATACATTCGGTGGCCCTTTCCAAGATAAGGGAAAAATTAAAGGGGATGAGGTAATGCTGAGACCTGTAGATTTACAGGTGGTCATAGTCAAAAGTGTGGATAGCGCTCAAAACGTTGGTTATTCTCAACAGATGATGGCTTCCGCTCAACAGACGACACGCCTTGAAGAAGAAAAGCAAAATGTGCTTAACAGGAGTAGAGTCATTTCCAAAGAGAGAACCCAAAATCCGAACGTTGGAACTTCCACAGATTCCAATGGAAACGGAAAGACTTTTTACAATTTTCGCAGACACAAAAAAGAAGATAAAAGCGATCCATACCGTGGAAAGGTGATAGATATCCGCTTGTGAATTTGAAAGAAAAGCTAAGAGAAATAACCAAGAATTTGAAAAAAAACTCCTACAGAGTGAACTTTTACCCTACAAGTGAGGGTAGAATTGTTGAATTGGTAAAATTGTTGTTGTCGAACGATCAAAAGCCACTTGTTGTGATGCCCGATTTCAAATCGGCTACACGTCTTTCAAATATACTAAAAGAAATGGGCTTTGAGTGTGAAACACTGGGAGATTTGGACATACTTCCCTTTGAATCTCTGGAGCCTTCAAAGCAAAGCCTTTCCTCTCGTATCGAAGCCTTGGAAAGTCTTTCTTCAAGAAAACATCTTGTGATTGCGGATGTGATCGCGATTTTGAAAAAAACCGCTCCTCCGAGTCTCTTCACAAACGCCTGGCGAGTTTTTAAAGGAAATAAGATTCCCTTAGACTTTGCGAAATGGTTGGTCGAAAGGGGATACAAACGCGTTATGACCGTCAGGAGTGTGGGTGAATTCGCCGTGAGAGGAGATATAATAGATGTTTTTTCTCCAATCAGTGGCGCAGTCAGGATTGAAATGTTTGATGATGAAGTGGAATCCATACGCTTTTTCGACTCCACGACGCAACTGAGCATCAAAGAGACGAACGAAGTTAGCGTTTTCCCCATTATCGAATTTCTCATCAACGAAGAAAGTGCAAAACTCGCTGAAGAAAGATTGAGATCTCTGAAACATGAAGATTTCGCAAAGCTTTCACCTGAAAATTTGCAAGGAATGACAGGGGTTTTTTGGAAAGACTCATATTGCGGAATTGACGCGCTTTCAAAAGATGAGTACTTGGTGGTGTACGATCCACAAGGATGCAAACATCGCTATGAAGAATACGAACGTGAAATATTGGGACTCTACGATGGCACTTTCGAAGAGCTGTACAAGATGTTTTCGTACGCTTCATTTGACAGGCTTACACACGACAAGGAAATTGTTCTCTCACAAAAACCGTTAAGTATGCCATTCGATGACGTGATTTATTTGCAAGATGTGGAACTTTCCTTGACAAAAGAAGAACGTAAATTCACTCGATCTGCGGTGGAGGAGTACCAAATAGACGATTTATCCGATATAAGAGAAGGGGACTTGGTGGTTCACTCAGATCATGGAGTTGGAATTTACGAAGGAACACAGGTAATAAAAGATGCAGATGGAGAGCACGAGTATCTCAAAATAAGGTACAGACATGGTGCGATGCTTTACGTGCCAATAGAGAAATTCGTCGTCGTTAACAAGTACATAGGTTCCAACGAAAAAGCGGTTCTGTCTGATATAAACGGTAAAGAATGGAGAAAAACGAAAGAAAAAGTAAGAGCCGATATAGAGGCTGAGATCAATTCCATGATGAGATTGTACGCCGAAAGAGAAGAAAGCGTTGGATACTCTTTCGAACCAGATCCTGAGTTGGAAAGGGCTTTTGCCAAAGGTTTTGAATACGTTGAGACTCCGGACCAGGCGAAAGCCATAGAAGAAGTGCTTTCCGACATGGAATCGATGAAACCCATGGATAGGCTTGTGTGCGGGGATACCGGTTTTGGCAAAACAGAAGTTGCTCTAAGAGCCGCTTTTAGAGCGATTGTTAACGGTAAGCAGGTTGTTTTACTTGCCCCAACTGCCATTCTGGCAAGGCAACACTATAATCTCTTTTTTTCTCGAATGAATCCATTTGGTGTGAACGTTTCTCTGCTAACCTCACAGGTATCTCCAAAGGAGAAAAAAAGCCTTTTTGAGGACGTTTCAAACGGTAAAATAGACGTTGTGATAGGTACTCATGCACTTTTAACACCAAAGCTTTCCTTTAAGGATTTAGGTTTGATAATCATCGATGAAGAACAGCGCTTTGGCACGAAACAAAAAGATTTCTTGAAGAAGTTAAAAGTTAACGTGGACGTTTTGACACTTGCGGCAACTCCAATACCGCGAACGTTACATATGGCTCTATCGGGCATAAAGAAAATGTCGGTCATACAAACTCCTCCTCTTGGTAGAGTTGCGCCAAGAATATACGTTGCAAAGTGGAACGAAAAGATGATTCGGGAAGCCGTTTTGAGGGAAACGAACAGGGGAGGTCAGGTTTTCTACGTTCACAACCGTGTTGACGATCTTAAGATGGTCGTCGATAAATTAAAAAGGCTTCTTCCATCTTTGAAAATCGGATTTGCGCACGGGAGAATGCAAAAGAGAAGTTTTTTGAAAATCGTGGAAGATTTTTATCGTGGAAATATAGATGTTCTTGTCGCCACCAGTGTCGTGGAAAACGGGGTGGACGTTCCAAACGCGAATACGTTGATAGTGGATGATGTGGAAAGATACGGACTTGGGCAACTTTACCAACTGAAAGGGAGAGTTGGAAGATCTAACAAAAGAGCCTTTGTTTACCTCACCTACTTCAAAGAACCATCCGCGGATGTGCTCGAAAGGTTGAAAGCTTTGACAAAGTTTTCTGAGCCAGGAAGCGCTATGGAATTGGCTTTGAAGGATATGGAGATAAGAGGTGTGGGAGAAATTTTCGGCTTTAAGCAACACGGTCATATCGATTCGGTTGGCCTTTACATGTACAGGGAAATACTTCAACAGGTCATCTCCAAAGTGAAACGCAACGAAGAAGGAGATGAAAAAGAGGAGATAATCGTGGATCTTCCCTCCTCCGTTTTGCCGAAGAGTTACATTCCAGACTCCATAGAAAGGATGAAGATATACAGGAGACTTGCTTCGGCAAAAGCGGTGAATGAAATAGAAGAACTTGTAAAAGAACTGAAAGATAGGTTCGGACCCATTCCAACGAGTGTTAACAGACTTATTGAACATTCGAAGATAAGAATCCTCGCGCTTAAATGCGACGTGAAAAGCATCAAGGCCAGAGGACAAGATGTCGAATTGATCTTCAAAGATATGACCGCTTTGACGAATTTTAAAAGATTTTACAAAGAATGCTTAACAAATCCATCTAAAAATGTTATGATCTTGCGCGATGTGATCCATGATGGAAGTCTGCAAAATTTGTTGAAAATATTTATGGGTTACCGAGAAAACATGGCAATCATAAAGGAAGGAGTGTCTTAAAAGGTATGAATTGGATGCAAAAGATGAAAAAGCACGCTCTTCTCATCGTCTGGATAATCGTTATCACCTTTGTCGCCGGAATCGCCGGCTGGTCTATAGCCGCTTACATGGGAGGTTCAAGGCCTCAGAACAACACTTACAAACCTTCTCCAAGTCAAGCAGTGGCTATTTTGACCAAGGATGGTACGCCGTTATCGTACAAGTATTGGATTATGCCCAACGAGCTGCAAAATTACATGCAAAGCTTGATTGCGAATTACAAACAATACTATGGCAAAGAACCGGATTCGCTTTTTGAGCTTCCAAGGATGCAAGTTGATGCCATAAAACAACTCGCAGATCAAAAAGTGGTTAACTACTTTGCCGATACGAATAACATAAAAGTCGAGGATAACGAGGTGAATTCTCAATTGTCTTCTATCGTCAAGCAATACACTTCTAATCCTCAAACGAAGTCATATATATTGAACAAATACGGTTCGATAAAGAATTTCGAAAACGCCATAAAACCCAACATACGCCAGAATCTCGTCACTCAAAAGGTCATAGCGTTGGTTGCCAACGTCACCCAAGATGACGTGAAAAAATATTACGAATCACATAAAAAGGAAATAGAAGATCAATACGACGAGGTGAAAGCCTCTCACATTTTGGTATCAAACGAAGCAAGCGCGGACAAAATTTTGAAGATGATAAAGGCCAAGAAGATCACCTTTTCAGCCGCTGCCAAGAAGTATTCGAAAGATACAGCAAGTGCCACCAACGGCGGAGAGCTGGGATGGTTTACAAGAAATCAAATGGTTAAGCCATTTAGCGATGCCGCTTTTAGTGCCAAAGTCGGACAGATCGTGGGACCGGTTCAATCGCAGTATGGGTGGCACCTTATAGATGTCGAAGGAAAGAGAACTTACGACACCTTTGATTCTCTCAAAAGCGCCACTTCCATTTACAACGCGTTGCTCAACAAGGTTAAAAACGAGAAGTTCTACGATTGGCTTAAAAAGTACAAGGAAACAGAGCGCATCTCGTACAAGATAGAGGGGGATGTACTTCCCTACGTCCAAAAATTCTATTCCATTCCAGCAACTGATACGACAAAAATCAAAAACTTCATAGAAAATTTGGGAGTTTACGTGTATCCCACCAAATCGGCGACGGTCAACACTTCAATAGATCCAAGACTGTTGGCACTTTATGAAACAGCTCTCGAAACGTACAAAAAAGATCTGCAATCACAAAATACCGATTTGGAAAGCTACTATTACAATTCATCCACCGTTTCGGCGACCTACACGAAATTGACTTCTGACGAACTGGAGAATAAATTGAAAGAATTGAGCAAGAAGATGGACACGGCAACGGGAACTGAATTTTCAAAGTTGTTTAACGAGAAACTTGAAGTTCAAAAAGCTCTTAACTTTGTCAAAGCAAAGGAAAACCTTGAAAAAGCCGGTTACAAAACCCCAGAACAGATCAAGAAGGCTTACCAAACATATCAGAATGAGCTAAAAGATGTATCCAACAAAATAAAACAGGTTTTAGAAGCGCTTTACAAAGTGGCTCCGTACTCTTCAGATGTTGTCAGAAAACTCTACAGGGTGGAACCTTCAAACAAAAAAGTGGCTTTACAGTATTTCCAAGATCAGTACAAATTGTTGGAACCCATGTTGGCTGATCAAAAAACGTTTGAGATGTACTCATCTCAGCTAACACCTTATTTAGGGTACATAAAGAGTGGCCTTGAAAGTATAGAATACACTTCCAATTCCACCACGATAAAGCAAGGTGCGCTTTTAACCCTTATAAGTATGAGTGAAAAGCTGAAAAGTTACAAAGAAGAATTGGATTATCTCAAACAGCTTAAAAAAGTCAATCCGAAGTACCCAGGAATAGATAAAGTCATAAAACAAATAGAGGGAATCGTGGCAACAGAGACGACAAAAGCGTCTACATCCGCTACTAAAACCATTCAAGCGAGTCCGACTTTGAAAATACCACTTCCTCCCTCAACGAATAAATGATTGAAAAATCCCCGTCGTACGACGGGGATTTTTGTTTATTAAAAGTATAACTTACATGTCTTTGGCTTTACGTATCATGCTCGTTTCATTTGAAGAACGAGATCCTGAGTCAGACCGGTTCGAAACGACAGTTCAAAAAACTTTTTACTTGTCTCAACTTTTACAGCATTTATTGTACGCTATC
>CAZCZS010000010.1:0-34598 GCA_964503355.1 uncultured Mesoaciditoga sp. | reverse complement strand
CCAAAGACCACTATCAAAACTGTGACAACAACGGTTACAATTGCTATCAACTTCGAACCCGATGTTCCTTTTGGAAAAAGCTGTATGGCCAGTATGGTTGACAATGATGACAGGAACACGTTCACGACGTTGTTCATTATTAAAATGACCGTAAGATACCTGTTTGATACCCTTAAATTTTTTTCCAGGTCGTAAGAATCCGTATTCATCGCATCGAGCAGTTTTTTTCGACTTACACTCATCATTGCCGTTTCAGAAGCTGAAAAAAATGCGGAAAGAGCAAGAAGTATAACCAAAGAAACCAATTCCCATATGATCGTAGGGTTACTCAGAGGATCGGGATCCAATTCTCAAACAGCCTCCTTTTAACGTTAAGATGAAATCATCTTCAGTGATCGTAAGGTTGGCCACTTAAAATCTTCATAGTTCTGTACAGTTGCTCGGCCAGAATCAGGAGGGATAGCGAATGGGTAAAAGTTAATTTTGACAGGGAAAGTTTTAGAACAGCTCCACTTTTTACCTCTTCACTCACGCCGAAAACCCCTCCCACCACGAACACAAGATCGTTTCCTCTATCCAAGTGTTCGCTTACCATCTCTGCAAATTCTTTCGTCGTTTTTTCCATACCGTTTACGTCCAAAAGTACGTATTCTTTATTTGCCAGATATTTCATCAGCTTTTTGGATTCCTCTTTGATGGTCTTCTCCCTCTCAGATGAACGAGATGGGAAGGAAAAGACATTTACTTTATGAAATCTGTTGCATCTTCTTATATACTCTTCAAATCCATCTTTCGCAAAGGAATTTTTTATCCTACCTGGATAAACTATCTCTATTTTCAAAGACTTTTCTACCACCTTTGAAAACGAATTTCACAATTTCACTTGTTGGCATGTATGGAATGAAATCCAAACTTGGCGCATCAAGCAACACAAAATCCGCTTTTTTGCCGACTTCTATACTTCCGACGTCGTCACTTATTCCCAACACGTAAGCGGAATTCAAAGTGTGGGCAGCCACCGCTTCTTCTACACTCATTCCCAGGTGATTCACCGCTAAGTGTACGGTGAAAAATGGCGAGTAAAAGGTGTTGGAACCGGGATTGAAATCCGAGCCCAAAGCCACAAACACACCACCATCGATGAGCTTTCTTGCTGGAGCGTAATCGGTTTTCAAGAAAAAACTGGTTGTGGGCATCAAAACGGCCATGGTTTTGTTTTTTGCCAGGATTGGAATTTCTTCATCTTCGATCTTCAACAGATGATCCACGCTTGTCGCGCCTATTTCAGATGCCATCGCCGCGAATCCATTTGCAGACAATTCTTCGGCATGGGCTCTTACTTTGAATCCCATCTCTTTTGCGCGTTTCAAAAATTCCAAGGAAAAATCCACCGAAAAAGCCCCTTCATCACAAAAAACATCGACGAAATCCGTTAATTCTTCCGTTTTCAAACGTTTCAACGTTTGGGTGATCTCTTTGAGGTAAATCTCTTCTCCTTGCGGAGGAACTGCGTGGGCTCCCAAAAAGGTTGCGACGATATCCTGGGGAATTTTTGATTTCATTTCTCTTATGGCTTTGAGTTGTTTGATCTCGTCTTTTTCGTTCAATCCGTAACCACTTTTGCATTCGAAGGAAGTTACCCCATTTTTAAGAAACCAGCGCGCATATTTCATTCCGCTTTTTACCAATTGTTCAACAGAGGCTTTTCTTACCGCTTCGACCGTGGAATATATTCCCCCACCGTTTTTCAAGATTTCTTCATAACTTTTTCCCTGGGCGCGCAAAACGAATTCTTTCGATCTCTCACCAACAAATGGAATATGGGTATGAGGATCAACGAAACCAGGTATCGCGAGCACTCCGTTCGCGTTTATCTCTTCAATCGCTGGAAGACATTCACCCACGGAAACTATTCTTCCTTTGTCAACGGATATTCCTCCCTTTAGGAGCGTCAACTTCATCGTAGGACCATTCCCGCAGGGAGTGGCTATTTTAACGTTTGCTATGCTAAGATCTACTGATTTCATCGAGGAGCCTATTTTCGATCACTCTTTCCGACGTGAAATCATCTATTCCAAGGTAGAAATTCATCGTTCTCACCAACGTGTCCAGTGGAATCATGCCTATAATTTCAGAACCAGCCACCGCTACACCGTAACGTTGTGCTTCTCTTTTTATAGTCTCAAATACCCTAAAAAGAGGTGTCTTTTTGTAGTTGGTCATGTTCATCGATACTTGAACCATTCCCTTTTCTTTTAATTCTACACCCATTGCTTTTACAAATCTATATCCACCAGAAGAATGTCTTACGGCTCTGGCAATTTTATCGGCGATCTTCACATCGGTCGTTCTCAGATTCACGTTGAAAGCTATAAGATATTCTCTCGCGCCAACAGCTACAACACCAGCCGTGGGATGAACGGAATGAGGTCCAAAATCAGGTGTCCATTCAGGTGACTTTATCTTCTCAAAAAAACCTTCGAATTGTCCTTTTCTTATGTTCGAAAGATTTTCACGTTCCGGAGAAGTGGCGGCTTTTTCGTAAAGATACACCGGCACGTTCAATTCTTCTCCTATCCTTTTTCCAACTTTTTTGGATATTTCCACGCATTCTTCCATGGAAGAGTTTTTTATCGGGACGAAGGGAATAACGTCCACCGCTCCCATGCGTGGATGGGCGCCGGTATGATGACGAAGATCTATAAGTTCACAAGCCTTTTTCGCCATCTTGAATGCGGCCTCTGCCACTCCTTCAGGCTCACCGACTACCGTTACAACGGAGCGATTGTGATCCCTATCCATCGACCAATCAAAAACCCAAACGTTATCCGTTTCTTCCGCTTGTTTTACGATTTCCAATACGACTTCTTCTCTTCTTCCTTCGCTGAAATTCGGAACGGATTCTATTATCTTTTTCAAAATTCCCCGCCTCCTATCTTCGAATGCTAACTTTCACCTTTTCCACCACAACGTATCTGTACGGTTCTGTTCCAACGGAATACGATTTGATGTCTTTGAAATGAGAAAGGAATTCATGCACTATCTTTCTTTCCCGATTGCTCATCGGATCCAAAGCGACTCTTTTTGCGCCTTTCTTGATCTTTGAAACGGCATTTTCAGCTATTTTTTTTATGAATTCCTCTTTTCTTTCTTTGTAGTTGTTAACGTCTACAAAGATGGAAACATGATGATCGTTCTTCTTGTTAAGGTAAACGGATATCAGATGTTCCATAGCCGATAACGTTCTGCCATGTTTGCCTATCAATTCTGAAAGAGCCTCTTCACTGTTTATTTTAACGGAATAAACGGTCATGGGTCTTACACTTTTCACTTCAATTTCGTATTTTACACCGTAAAATCCCATCAACGTTGAGATGAATTTTTTTATCAGGTTTACATTGTATCTATCGTTGAGTTTAACGCGTATTTCTGCCTCTTTTGCACCGAGTCCAAAAAAACCACGAGATGGTTCCTGGATAACTTCGTAATCTATTTCCTCCTCCAAAACGTCAAGATCCTTCAGGGCGTTTTTCAAACATTCTTCAACGTTTTTGCCCCTGTATATCTTTTCCATCCCCTCTTTTACCTCCTAGAATATTTTCTTTTTGGATTCATTCCAAAGAGTTCTCTAACGCTGATCCCTTGAATGTGATACATCTTTGCTACCACGTAGGTTGTGAGAAGCTGCATCGCCGAGAAAGTCGTGTAGTAAAGGAAAAGTCCGACCGGAAAACCAACGAATAAGAATTCCATAACCGTGAACATGGCTATACTCTGCCACGCTTGTTTCGCGTTTGTACTCGTCCATAGCGTTGACCACGCTGTAAGAAGAATTATCAAAAGCACAAGAATCACGTTGGCTTGAAATCCTCCCACAGACAGATCGTTCCATATCAAAAATTGACCGTTGTAAGCAAAGGCCTCCTTGGAATATATTATCACGTAATACAGCAAGAAGAGCACTGGAAGTTGAACTATGGAAAGCAGGCAACCACTTGCTGGATTTGCGCCTTCTGATTTGTACAGTTTCATAAGTTCTTCTTGTTGTTTCTTTGGATCCTTGTATTTTCTCTGTATCTCTTTAACCTTAGGTTGAAGTTTTCTCATTTGCACCATCGATTTCATCTGTGCGTGAGAGAGTGGGTAAATGGATAATCTCACCAAAATGGCGAAAATTATTATGGCCCATCCGTAATTTCCGCTCCACGAGTAAATCCAGTTCAGTATCCTCACGAAAAGATACAAAAACCATCCATACCACGGTTCCGAACCGGGATATTCCTTCAAAATTTCGGAAATCGTACCCGCATCATTGGGAAAAAGTGAGAATATTTCGGAATTCTTCACTGGCCCCAGATATGCGGTGATCTTCACGTTTGAGGTGAATTCAACGATGTTGTTTTTTTCAAATTTTCCATTTTCAGCTTTTGCAACTATGATGTTTTTGTATCCAGATGAATACGACGTGAAAAGTTTTCCGTTTTCCCTTACCCGATCGTAATCCGACATCAACGCTGGAAAGCTCAGCTTCATTTTCAAGTTTTTCGGTCCAGTTACGGACACTTTTATTTCGTAATTCGGTCCGTTCACAAAAGTTATCGTTTTCTCTATCTTTTGACCGTTGTAATCGTAGAAGAAATTCACAGAAACATCTGATGTGGTTTTAAAATCGCTTTTTTTCCCGTTGACGTTCCAAGAAATAGGGATCAACTTCGTACCGGCGACGGACAGATCCAATCCGTCTCCCCCGTAGATCCAAAACAACTGATTTCTCTTAAAAGCCAAGTAACCTTTTTCGAGAAGACCGGTTTTTACATTTAAATCGTACGTGTATATCTTGGTTTTCACGGTGAGTGTTGTGGAAGAGACCGTAACTTTTACAGATGGTAAGGCAAAAGCGACCATTCCCATGATCAACACAACGAAGAAAATGATACCACTAGAGATACATCTTTTTGTCACGTTCGTTTCCTCCTAATTTTGAATTCCAGGGGAACAGGATCTTCTCCACCTTTGTTAAAAGGATTGCATCTTAACACTCTCCATGCAGACAAAAGAAGGCCCTTGGCTAACCCGAAACGTTCCAGGGCCTCTATTGAATATGCAGAGCACGTAGGAGTAAACCTGCAAGTAGGCGGTTTCAATGGAGAAATGTATTTCTGATAAAAACGGATAATATTTATCAAAATTCTTTCGATTTTCACACGACTCCCCTTTAAGGAACCTTTGTCTTACAGCTTTACCTTTTCGCTTTTGAATGAAATTTCTTTTAAAAATCTTTGCAATGCCTCAGAGAGTTCCCTGTAATTCAAATTTTCAAATTCTTTCTTCAATTCTTTGGTTGGCATGATAAGCACATCGATATTTCCACCAAGATGCGATCTTCTAAACGTTTCTCTCACATAGCGTTTGAAACGATTTCTCACGTGAGCTTTTCCAAATTTTCTCGAAACTACTATGCCTATCCTAGAAAAATTCACATCATTTTTCGCATATCTTGCCACGAACCACTCACTTTTCACGATTTTACCTTCGAGAAAAACTCTCTCGAAGTCTCTTCTTTTTTTTAAACGTTTCTCGGGTCCAAATCTTTCACTCACACCGCTATTCTTTTCCTTCCCAATCTCCTCCTGTTGTTCAATATTCTTCTTCCGGATTTTGTTTTCATCCTTGCTCTGAATCCATGTGTTCGCGCCCTTTTAAGTCTTTTGGGTTGGTAAGTTCTTTTCACTGTAAAATCACACCTCCTGAATGTTGTGTTATCTAATCATGCATGATGAATTATATCATCACATGCGATAAAACTCAATACATCTTAGCATGAAAGATGTGTTAACGCGCCGCTGGAGATCATGAATGTTCGCTTTATATGCCAAATTCACAGATCAATGGTTTTTAAGGACATTGGTACGAATGTAGTTGAAAAGAAAAATGTTATAATCCAAATGGTAAAATGAAAACGTCTCTGATCGATCGAAGCGAGGCGAATTTTGATGAGAGTGTTCATGGGGCCTTGTGTGGTTGCCCAAGAATTTGGTGATTTTGAGGTTGGAATAACGTTTGAAGATTTACCCTTAAAAGGGGGAAAGTGGTTTATTTTTTCGCGAAAAGGTGTGTCTTTACACGGTTATGACCAAATGAAAAAGAGAGATTGGTCTGTGCCTTCAAGTTTGAGCGATCTCTTGTTTGAATTCAGCGGAATCAGAATAGCGCTTCTTTACGGGAAAGAATTGAGAATGAAAAAGCTTCTAAGGAAACTTGCAGAACTCAAATTGGATGCCATTGTTGGATATTTGAACATGGAACATTACAATTCTCACTTGTTAGTGGCAAATGGATGGGGAGCTGCTCAAGTTAGTGGTCTTCCAACCTTGTTGGTATCTACACTAAACGATGGAGTTGGTTATTCGTTTTTCACGAAGGCGTACGGATTGAAAAATGGGATAAATTTTCTGTATGAGCTCTATTCTCTTGTGGAGTTTCCTTGTAACAATGGAATTAACGACAAGAACAAATCCAAATGGAATAACAACGGCATCAAAGGAGATAGATGATGAAAAAATTTCTCCTTTCTTTTCTCTTTCATCGAAGAATGAAATTGAAAGGCCTTTTTAAAAAAAAGCGACATCAAATTCAGCTCACCAAACTTTCCAGAGTGGCGGCGGCTCAAATTGATTTTCGTGTTTTTAAAAACGTCAAGGATTTTTACAATCAAGTTCTCAACATAGCGAAAAAGGCAAAGGAAGGCGGAGCCGAGTTTGTGTGTTTTCCGCAAGGGATGGATTTGGAGTTAAGACCTCTTCCAATGAAAGATATGAACGTAGCGCAAAGGGAAAGGATCTTTGAGGTATATTCAAGCGTTTTCAAAGATGTCGCATGGCAAGAAGGAATTTACATCGCAGAAAGCAAGATAAAGCAAGGAAAGATAGAATCCACCGTGTGGACGCCATCCGGAAGAAAATTGAATGGAAATGTGATAGAGATCGGTGGGAAAAAGATGCATTTTTCAGAATTCGATTCTGATTTTGGAGAAGAAGTGGAAGATGATGTCCATCTTTACGTCTTTCCAAGATTTGGTTACGCGCCTAAAAAAAGTGGAGAAATAAGCAAGGCATGGTTGGCCTCACAACAAAATTACGTTTTTTCCATAGAAAGTAGATTGGTTGGAAGATATTTCAACACGAAGTTGAACGGAAAAACCGGGATATACGCCCCCTTGGAGATGACAAAATTTCAAGATGGCGTGCTGGCCATTTCTAATACCATGGATAAAGAAGAAGTGATAGTTGCGGATCTGGATTTTGAAAGTTTGGAGAGACTGATTTCTTTCAACGAATACGAAGCTTACGATCGATTGTTGCTGTGAAGAATATGGAGGTGTAAAGGATGTTGAAAAAACGTTTTGAATACGAAAAAATGCCGAAAGAAAAATTGGAAGAGTTGAAAGAACTTGGACGTTTATGCAGAGGAGATATCCTGAAGATGACAACGGTTGCTAAATCCGGTCATCCAGGGGGATCTATGAGTTCTATAGATATATACCTTACGGTTTTTTCAAACGCGGCAATAGACCCGAAAGATCCATTCAACCCTCAAAGAGATAGGATAATCGTTAGCCATGGTCATACCTCACCAGGGGTTTATTCGGCATTGGCAAGACTTGGATTTTTGGACATAGATGACGTCATAACAGGATTCAGACATGCCAAATCTCCTTATGAAGGTCATGTAACGAGGGGAATACCCGGTGTTGAGTGGTCCACTGGAAATTTAGGTCAGGGATTGAGTGCGGCCTGCGGAATGGCACTTGCCTCTAAGATAAGAGGAGAAGATTACCATGTGTTTGCTCTCATGAGCGATGCCGAACAGGCAAAAGGTCAAGTTGCCGAAGCAAGAAGATTTGCGAAGAAATACGGTCTCTCAAACATAACTGTTGTAATAGATTACAACGACGCACAGATAAGTGGTCATATGAGAAACGTCATGTACGTAAACATAAAAGGAGAATACGAAGCAGCTGGATGGAGAGTTATAGAGACCGATGGACACGACTATTCTCAACTTTACAACTCGATAAAGTACGCTCTCACGAACGACGACGTTCCAACTGCCATATTGGCACGGACGATCATGGGAAAAGGTGTTTCTTTTATGGAAGACGATGTGGCTTATCATGGCAAACCCCTCAGCGTGGAAGAATGCGATCGGGCTCTCAAAGAACTCGGGCTGGAAAACGATCTTGAAAAGTACATAGAAAGAAGAAAACATTTCGATAAACCTCATTTTGATATCCCAACCTATGAGGTGAAAGTGGAAACTGGCGAAAGTAGAGTGTACGATGTGACTCAAAGCGTTGCGAACAGAGATGCTTTTGGAAGGGCATTGGCCGACGTGGTGTTTTTCAACGAGAAAAGAAAAGATAACACGCCAATCGCGGTTTTGGATTGCGATTTGAAACCCTCAACCAAGACCAACATGGTTGAAAGCGTGGCCCCACAGACGTTTTATCAAGTTGGGATTCAGGAACACAACGCTGCGACGATCGCTGGAGCCCTTTCTTCACAAGGAGTGGTGACTTTTTTCAGCGATTTTGGGGTTTTTGGAATAGATGAAACGTACAACCAGCACAGACTCAACGATATCAATCGCACGAATCTCAAACTCGTCGTCACACACGTGGGAACAGACGTTGGAGAAGATGGAAAAACCCATCATTGTGTCGATTACGTTGGGGCTTTACGCAACCTTTATCATTTCAATCTCATCGTTCCCCAAGACGCCAATCAAACGGATAAAGCCGTTAGATATATCTCAAAAATATATGGTAATTACGCGATAGCCGTTGGAAGATCCAAAATACCGATTATAAAGAAGAAAAACGGAGAAGCGTTTTTCGGTGAAGAATATGAATTCAAATATGGAGAATGCGACCTGTTCAGAGAAGGAGATGAAGTTACAGTATTCTCTTACGGCCAAACTTCACACATAGCCGTCAAAGCGGCCGATGAACTCGAAAGTGAAGGGATAAAGATAAGCGTTATAGGAGTTCCTTGTCCTTTTAAACTGCCGGAATGGATAATTAAGTACATAGATTCCAAGCACATCATAACTTTTGAGGATCACAACGTTCACACGGGTTTGGCTGCTTCCATATCCGAATTCTTAACCGATAACGGTGTGTATCCAAAGACTTTTGATAAAATAGGCTTGAACGATTACACTCGTTCTGGAACGGCAAAGATGCTTTACGAGATGGAAGGCTTGGATGTGGAATCCCTTAAGGAAAGGATAAGAAAGGTGATCGATAGGTGAAGGTGCTTTTGCATATATGTTGTGCTCCGGACGCGACAACCGCATACAAGCGGTTGTCGCAAGAGCACGAAGTGGTTGGGTATTTTTTTAATCCCAACATTCAGCCTCTTCAAGAATACGAAAGGAGAAAAGAAGCCGTTGAAAAGCTTTCTAAAGCGTGGAGTTTTGAAGTCATTTATCCTTCTTACGATCCCAAAGAATGGTTCAAAGTGGTAAAAGGTTTGGAAGATCTACCAGAAGGAGGAATGAGATGCAAAGCCTGCATTGCCTACAGATTAAGAAGAACGGCTTTGAAAACGAAAGAGTTGGGTTTTGATGCCTTTACAACCTCTCTAACGACAAGTCCCCACAAAGATGTTAACTTCATAAACAACATCGGTGATAAAATAGCCAAAAGCGTCGGGGTGAAGTATTTAACCAGTATCTTCAGAAAAAAAGATGGTTTTTTGGAAAGTGTAAGATACTCAAGGGAGTTAAAACTTTACCGACAAAATTACTGTGGATGTATCTTCAGCCTCAGAGGAGAAGAAAAGGATGAATTCGTTTTACAGCGACATCTCAAAAGAGCTTAAAGACACGATAGGTGGAGAAATAGCCATTCTCTCGACGGCTGGAGAAACCGTTTTTTCGACTTTTGAAGTCAGCGCAGAA
Organism: uncultured Mesoaciditoga sp.; assembly: GCA_964503355.1. Taxonomy (GTDB): domain Bacteria; phylum Thermotogota; class Thermotogae; order Mesoaciditogales; family Mesoaciditogaceae; genus Mesoaciditoga. The sequence goes on along the minus strand of CAZCZS010000010.1, from coordinate 24,635 downwards.
CTGAAAGAAGCCGCTCTCATAGCTTTGAAAACAAAGGTTAGAGTTAACATGATGCGTGCACAAGGAAACGTTTTGATCATTCCCGTGACGTTGTATTCAAAGCCAATGGCGGTGATCTTAGTTGGATACGATTTCTCTGAGGAAACGTATATCAATCTCATTTTAAAGAACATAAAGTGTGCACAGAGAAAATTTAGCGTTTTCGATAAAGAAGTAAGAGAAAACGAGATAAATCCGGATTTGGCTGAAACGCTACGACTTTTTTTCGAAAACGACTCAAGTGTGATAAAAACGGCTATGGCCATGAACGTTCATAGAAATACGGTGCTGTATCGTTTGAACAAGATAAAGGAGTTAACCGGTTTGGATCCGAAGAAGTTCAAAGACGCCGTAGAACTCTATTCCATGCTGAGCAAATTCGACAAATGAAAAAGGAGGTTTCAATTGAGCGATTTCAAAAAAGCCGTTATCGTGGTTCCAGCGTCCGTTAAGGTTGTGAAATCAATTAGATGTGTCTTGAGAAATCTTCTAAGTTCAAATGGAGTAAAGGATGAAAATATGGTGTACGATCTTGAGTTGGCCATCTCTGAAGCGGTGGTAAACGTGATCGAACACACTTACAAATTCGACGCTTCCAAGTTGATCTCATGCACACTTGAAGTGAAAGATGACATCTTTGAAATACGGATAAGGGATTTTGGACCAAAAGTGGATTTGGGTAAGTTAAAACCTCGTTCCCTTTCTCAACCACGGGAAGGTGGACTTGGACTTTACCTCATAAGAAACCTTGTAGACAGTTGGGAATACGAAAAAGTCTGCAAAGGAAATAGCCTCGTTCTTCGGAGGAAAATTAAGTGATTCACGTAATAGGTGGAGGACTGGCAGGTTCGGAAATAGCCTATCAGCTCGCCTCAAGGGGCTATGATGTGATCATCCATGAGATGAGACCTAAAGTTAAAAGTGGAGTTCATAAAACGGACAAGTTGGGCGAGCTCGTGTGTTCGAATTCTCTTAAATCCATGGATCCAATCAAAAACGCTTCCGGCCTTTTAAAAAGAGAGTTGGAAGTCCTGGATTCTTTTGTGTTGAAAATAGCCCGTCGTCATGCGATACCGGGCGGGAAAGCTTTGGTGGTTGATAGGGAGGCTTTCTCTGAAGACATAACATCCACTTTAAAAAAAATGCCAAATGTGAAGATCGTTAGAGAAGAGGTAAAGTTTATACCTTCCGATGACGATATTTGGGTTGTTGCGACTGGTCCAGCAACTTCTGAGGCTTTATACGCTTGGTTGGAAAAAGAATTTGGCAAAGGAGCCCATTTTTTTGATGCGGTGGCTCCGGTTGTAACGGCTGAAAGCATAGATATGTCAAAAGCTTTTTTTGCCAACAGATATCAAGAAGGTACGGATTACTTGAATTGTCCGATGAATAAGGAAGAGTATCTCGCTTTTAGGAATGCCCTTGTGAATGCTGAAGTGTTACCCATTGAAGGTTTTGATAGAAAGCTTCTCTTTTCAAGGTGTCAACCGATAGAAGAAATAGCGCGTAGCGGAGTGGACGCCATGAGATATGGACCGCTTAAACCTGTTGGTTTGTCGAAAAATGGTGAAAGATACCATGCGGTTGTCCAATTGAGAAGGGATGATTCCGTTGGAAGACTTTTCAACTTGGTGGGCTTTCAAACACGCCTTAAGTGGCCCGAACAGAAGAGAGTTATTCGAATGATTCCCGCCTTGAGAAAAGTCGAAATAGTTAGATATGGAGTCATGCATGCCAACGTTTATTTTGAGCCGTACGAGACGATGGACGACTATTTTAGGTCTAAAAAAAACAAGAAGATTTTCTTTGCAGGACAGATAACAGGAGTGGAAGGATACGTTGAATCCATAGCTTCTGGACTTTTTACCGCTGTGAATATCATTAGAATTTTAAAGGGAAAGGATCCAATAATCTTACCGAGAAATACGATGATTGGAGCGTTGTTGGATTACGTTAGAAAAACCCCAAAATTAAAGCCAATGTACGCCAATTTTGGACTTATCAAGAGAGAGGAAGTGAGTCCAATTCCACCCCTGACTTATTTGCTGGAGGAGTGACGATGAAGCTGAAAACATACCTTACGATCTGGTTTTTCGTCGTCTTGGCGATGGCAGTTACGGCGTTTTTTTGGTTTGAAGTGGGAAATTTTCATTTGAAAAGAAATTCCATGATCTCAAAAGAGGTTGAAGAGTTCGACTCTTCCATGAAAGAAACTGTCGAAGGGATAATGCATACTTTTTCCGGTTCTTTACCCATCTACGTTTACAGAATCTCCTTGAGCAAGGATAACATTGAAGATGTTTTGAGAAATATGCGAGATGATTACAGTTCGGATTGGGCTTTTGCATTCATCAACGGAAAAAATTACACGTATCCTCATGTAAAAACGCTTGATTCCTCTTTTGTTCCCTCAGCAAGACCTTGGTTTGTTTCATCGATGTCTTCCATGTTCAAAGTTGTTGGAAACGAATTCCACTCTGAATATCTTCACGATGCCGTTGTAACCGTGAGCGTTGCCATTCAAAGTGGTAACGATGTAAAAGTTGGAGGAATCATATTCAAAGAGTACAGATTCTTTTCCATGCTCGCATCTAGAATGACGAATAAGCATTTTTTGATTCTAAAAAATGGTAAGAACGTCTATCCTTCAGATCAACTCATGAAAAGAATATACCCAAATGAATTGGTAGAGTTGAATGGAAACGAATATCTGACTTATTTCGAAAAGTACGATGATTTTATGAAAAAAATCGGAATAAATTCCAACACTTCGTACGATCTCGTCTTTCTTCTTCCTTATTCCAGCATCTCCAAAGAATTGACTTCTTCTCTTTGGAAAGGAATTCTTATCTTTTCAGTGGTGATGAGTATTATCTTTTTATCATTTTGGATGTCGTCCACCAAGATCGCCAACTCCATCGGTGCACTCTCGTCTATAGCATCGAGTTTGGATTTAAGAAATATGATCCTCGAAATCAATCCAGAGCTGGAAAAGAAAGCAAAAAAATTTCGTGAAACCGAGGAGATCTACCTAAAAATAGTGGAAATGGCTCAAGATATAACCGCCCATCTTGAAGAATTAAAAGCCACAAATGAAGAGTTAGAGGCTTCTTACGAAGACGTGGAGAAGCTTTCAAACAGTCTTGCCGTGGAGTCATCTCGATTAAAAGATCTTTCCGATTCTTCCAAGCTCATCGCCTTATCGAGTGATGCGAATGAAGCCGCGAGCATTCTTTTGGATAAGATAATAAACATCTACGCTTGTGAAGGTGCCGCCTTGCTTGATATAAGGGGAGAGGAAATAAGCGTCGTCGACGCACAGGGAAAAAAGTTCGAAATTCCCCCACTTGGGGTGGTGAAGACCAAACTCATGGAGGGCATTCCGACGACGATAAACAAAGATGGTAAAAATTATCACGTAATACCCATACTTTTCGGCTCAAATCCCATCGCTTTGCTCGTGATGATGTTTAACAAACGCGTTCCAAGAGAGGAAGAGATGGAATACATCACGAATTTTTCCGCTCACTTCGCGGCGGTTTTGAATTCAAACAGGATGATAGAAGAACTGAGAAATTCTTACGTATATCTGGCTGAAAAGTTCGCTGAGATAAGTGAAATATACGATTATGAAACGGGCTCGCATGTTCAAAGAGTTGGAAAGTACAGCGAGTTGATAGCCAAGAAGCTTGGAATGTCTGACACCTTTGTGGAACAAATAGGAATATACGCGATGATTCACGATATCGGAAAACTAAAAGTGCCACGCGAAATCTTAATAAAAAACGGTCCTCTCACTTACGAAGAGTTCGAAGAGATGAAAAAGCACACCATATACGGTGAAAAACTTTTGGGAGACGCACCTTTTCTTGAAATGGCCAGAAACATAGCACGTTATCATCACGAAAAGTACGATGGAAGTGGTTATCCGGATGGATTGAAAGGAAACGAGATCCCAATAGAAGCTAGAATAGTCGCGATATCCGATGTTTACGATGCTTTAAGATCTCCAAGAAGATACAAAGTGGCCTTTAGCCATAAAAAGGCTGTGGAGATCATAACGAAAGGCGATGGAAGGACGATGCCGGAACATTTCGATCCTGAGGTTTTGAAGGTGTTTGAAAGGGAGCATCTTGAATTTTCAAGAATATACGAAACTTTTGCAAAGTGAGTGGTGATGTGAGTTGAAAGAGGTTCCAAAAAGCGTAAAAGAAAGAGTGGAAAAGCTGAGAAGGGAAATAGAGTACCATAATTATCGTTATTACACTTTGAACGATCCGATCATAACCGATTACGAGTACGATTCTTTGATGAAAGAACTTTTGGAACTTGAGAAAGAGTATCCACAACTTGCCTCTCCTTCTTCTCCAACCCAAAGAGTTGGATACAAGATATTGGAAGGTTTTAAGAGCGTTAATCACCCTTCTTTCATGTACAGTCTCGATAATTCTTACTCTGTAGACGATCTGATCGAGTTTGATAAAAGGGTTAAAAAACTGCTCTCGGTTTCACAAGTTGATTACGTTTGTGAAATGAAGATAGACGGTCTTTCTATTCGTCTTGTTTACGAAAATGGAGAACTAACTTTAGCCGCAACGCGAGGAGATGGAAAAGTAGGCGAAGACGTCACCGAAAACGTCAAAATGATTCGCACCATTCCTCTCATTCTTCAAGAAAAGATCAGTTTAGAAGTGAGAGGAGAGGTATACATGTCGTACGGCGAGTTCAAAAAATTGAACTCACAAAGAGAAAAAGAAAATTTGCCTCTTTTTGCCAATCCAAGAAATGCGGCGGCGGGTACCTTAAGACAATTGAACACTTTTGAGGTGGCGAAACGTCATCTAGATTCTTTCATATACACTTTAATCTCTCCACAAAAATACGGAGTCAAGACGCAATGGGATGCGCTAAATTACATGAAAAAATTGGGTTTTAAGGTAAATGAAGAATCGAAATTGGCGCACGATCTCACACAGGTACGTGAATATCTCACGTGGTGTCAAAATCGAAAACATGAAGTGGATTTTCCAATAGATGGAGCGGTTATAAAGGTTAACGACTTTTCCTACCAAGAAAAATTGGGCTTTACCGCCAAGTATCCAAGATGGGCTATAGCCTATAAATTTCCTCCAGAGCAGGTTAGAACTCGGATAAACGATGTGAAAATTCAAGTGGGAAGAACTGGCGTTTTGACACCAGTTGCTCAATTAGAGCCTGTAAAACTCGCGGGCACCCTTGTTAAAAGGGCTTCGTTGCACAATTTCGATTACGTGCAAAAGAGGGACATCCGCATTGGTGATGTTGTGATAGTTGAAAAAGCTGGCGAGATAATTCCCCAAGTTGTTAAGCCCATCGTTGAAGAAAGAAATGGAAGTGAAAGAAAAGTGGAAATCCCCACCAAGTGCCCTGTGTGTGGAGGGCCCGTGGGAAAATTGGATGAAAAAGATGTCGCTATAAGATGTCTTAACCCTTATTGCCCGGCAAAATTAGAAGCGTGGATTGAAAATTTTGCCTCTCGTAAGGCCATGGACATAAGGGGATTGGGAAAAAAATTGGTAAAGAGATTGGTGAAAATGGGGTTGCTTAAAGATCCGTCCGATATCTACACTCTAAAAGCCGAAGAGATCGCGAAATTGGAAAAGATGGGAAAAAAATCAGCTGAGAATCTCATAAAAGAAATAGAAAAATCCAAGCGAGCACCCCTTCATAAAGTGATAACAGCTTTGGGAATTCCAATGGTAGGTGAAGGCACGGCGTTGCTGCTTGAGAAAAAATTCAAGACGCTTAGCGAACTCGTGAACGCAGATAAAAGCTCACTTATGGAAATAGATGGAATAGGAGAAAAGGTGGCCGAATCGATAGTCAAATTCTTTTCCATGAATGAGACTAAGAAGATGATCCAAAAGCTCCTTTTCCACGGAGTGGGAGTTTCTTCAAAAACAGAAGACCTTCTTCAACCCCTAAAAGGGTTGAAATTCGTGATAACGGGAACACTTTCCGTTCCAAGAAGTGCGATGAAGGAACGCCTTGTACGACTGGGTGCAGAAGTCACTTCTACCGTTTCTTCAAAGACAGATTTTCTCATCGTAGGAAAGAATCCTGGCTCAAAGTTAGATAAAGCGAAAAAGCTTGGAGTTAGAGTTTTAAATGAAGACGAGCTTGAGCAGCTCGTCACTCAACTTTCAAAGATCAACTCATAGGTCAAAGCGGAAGCCTTTTTAATCATGGCAGAAGCGCTGCAATATTTGTTTTGAGAAAGCTCAACGGCCTTTTGAGCCTTTTCGCGGGAAGGTGCATTTTTGAAAATGTACTTGAGGTGAATTTTGGTGAAGATCTTTGGATGTTGCGGAGCACGTTCCGATTCCACTTCTATTCTGAAGTCTTCGGGGAGTGCTTTCATCTTTCTCAATATGGATATGACATCCATACCCGTACATCCGACCAGAGAAACCAAAAGCAATTCCATAGGACGAGCTGCGCTATCATTTCCACCACTTTTCGAAGATGAATCGAGTTTCACTTCATGGCCAGAAGGAGTGTAAGCGGTGAATTTCATATTTTCATTCCATTCAAGTTTTAAGCTCATTTTTCCCTCCGTTTTGATCGTATTGTCGAAAGAGATTATACCAGAAAGGAGAAGTGTTTTTGAAGTCAATAGCCATAACTGGGGGTATAGCAACTGGTAAAAGCACTGTTGCGAAGATCGTAAAAGATAAAGGATACGTGGTGTTAGACGCTGATGAGATTGGGCATGAGGTTCTGAAAGAGGAAAAAATGAAGTTTTTAATCGCGAAAAAATTTGGGCTCTCTTTTGATGCCAACGGTGAAATAAACAGAAAAAATTTGGGAAAGATCGTCTTTTCTGACCGTGAGAAACTCGAACGTTTGAACGCAATCCTTCATCCAAGAATGGTGGAAGTGATTCTTGAGAAGATCCGCTCGTTTTCAGATGAAAAAGAAATTTTCGTGGAAGCGGCTGTGCTTTTTGAAATGAAATTAAACGAATACATGGATTACGTGATCGTCACGGATTGTCCTGATGAATTAAGAGTGAAAAGGCTGATGAACAGGGATCATATTTCTGAGGAAGAAGCCATTGCGAGGATAAAATCGCAACTTAGTAGGGAAGAATTTCTTAAAAGAGCCGATTACGTTATAGATACTTCAAAGAGCTTGCAACATACTTTCAAACAGGTTTCAACGGTGTTGCAATTAAAGCCGTGGAGTGATAAAATATAATACTGGATCATTAAAAAAGGAGGGATTTTGATGAAGAAGATTTTCATCGTCGTTTTGGCCTTATCCTTGTTGTTGATGGGGAGTACTTTTGCAGCCAAAACGGTCGTGACGTTCTGGAATTCGATGGGTGGTGCTCAAGGAAAAGCTCTAAGTCAGATAGTGAGTGAATTCAACGCTCAGCATCCAAACATCGAAGTTAAGTCTATATACGTTGGAAATTACGGCGTTTTGGTGCAAAAATTGCTTGCAGGTGCCGTTAGTGGTCAACTGCCGACGATGAGTCAAGTTTATTCCAACTGGACAGCGCAGCTTATGAAATCCAACGTCATTCAGCCTATGCAAACTTTCATAGATGATCCAAACGTTGGCCTTTCGAAATCTCAATTGAACGATATATGGGCTCCCTTTATCAAAGCGAATACTTGGAATGGAAAGATATACACACTTCCTTTCAACAAATCCGTTTACGTTCTCTACGTTAACACAGATGCCCTTATGCTCGCGGGCCTTGATATTCCCAGAACCATTCCGGAATTGATCGAAGACGCTAAATTGCTCACCATCAAAGATTCCAACGGGAAAGTTATACAATATGGTCTCGGTTTGAGAACAACGGTCGATACATTTGAAGTTTTCTTGAGACAAGAAGGAGGTCATATACTCACTCCGGATTTCAAACGTGGAAATCTGGATTCCAAAGTTGCCCTCGATACTTTGAAGATGTTGGTAAATCTTGTTAAGAGCGGCACCACCTTTGCTCAAGGTGGATATCTCGACGGACCTTTTGGAAACGGAAAAATAGCCATGTACATAGACACTTCTGCTGGTTTATCTTACACGGCGAGAAGTGTGGGGGGCAAATTCTCTTGGACGATAGCACCTGTTCCAAAGGGAAAAGTGCAAGCTCCACCTTTTGCCGGAACGGATATCGCCATATTCAAAACGGCCTCTCAAGCCCAACAAAAGGCCGCATGGGAATTCACAAAATTCCTTCTAAAGCCTGAAATTCAAGCATTCTGGGCTATAAAGACGGGTTATCTACCGGTTGTGAAAAGCGCTTTGGATACCCAAGCATGGAAGGATTACTCCGCTTCAAATCCGATGGCAAAAGTCTTGATATCTCAGATTCCATACGGTTCTTTCGATCCGGGAATAGCCCAATGGTACACGATAAGACAAAAAGTTGGAAACGCGGTCTCCGATGCGATGTTCCTCAAAAAGACACCAGAGCAAGCATTACAATACGCTCAAGAGCAGATAAACAAAATACTCGGTGTAAAATAACACGACATCGTCTATACAATCTACACAAAAAGAAGGAGCGTGCGCTCCTTCTTTTTTTGGTATTTCTTAACATCTAAATTTCGATCGTTTGGCCAGGCCTCATCACGGTGCATTTTACCCCGATCTTTTCGACCTCATCTCTGAAATGATCGACATTTGCTTTTATTATTTCCCATGTGTTGTAATGAATTGGCACCACTTGTCTTGGCATGATGAAAGAAGTGGCTTTTATGGCGTCTTCTTCGTCCATCACAAAATTTCCTCCTATGGGTAGGAAGGCCACATTCACATTTTCATCTTTCAACAGCTGCATTTCAAGCGTTAAACCCGTATCACCGGCGTGGTATATCTTTTTACCCTGCGATTCGATGAGTACGCCAGCTGGCATTCCGCCGTAGATGATCTTTCCCTCTTCTTCAATGGACGAACCGTGAAAAGCAGGAGTTAATTTGACCTTTCCAAAATCGAATTCAAAAGCACCTCCTATATGCATAGGGTGTGTTTTAACGTCTTTGGTTTGTAAATATGAACATATTTCGAAATTCGAAATCACGATTGCGTTATCTCTTTTCGATATTTCCACGCTGTCGCCGATGTGATCGCCGTGTCCATGGGTAACTATTATGTAATCTATTTTTGGAAGTTCGTCAAATGAAATGGGACACTGAGGATTCCCGTTGATGAAAGGATCTATCACGATACGTTTTTCTTTTGTCTCGATCAAAATCACCGAGTGCCCTAAAAATTGGATTTTCACTTCACATCATCTCCTTTCGTCGAAGAATTCGTCTCTCACGAAGCGGGATAAACTACCGTCTCTGGAAACTCCTCCACGTTTTGATCTACGATGGTGAAATCCACTTTTACACGGGCTACGTATTTCTTTTCCAAAAATTTCTTTGCCACCTGTGGAAAGAGCGCGTAACTCAGGAGATCTTCATCGTTTTGAGCCAGGACTCCTATTTCCTCTCTAAGTTTATCCAAAGCAGGTTCAAGTAGATCGGCCGGTCTAACTTCTATTGGTTTTTCGTCCTTTAACACCTTCTTCATAACGTCTGGATCTATGGGAGCTGGCGGTTTTCCGTACATTCCCTTGACGTACTTTTTGGTTTCGTTGGTTATTATCTTGTATCTTTCTCCACTCAGTACGTTCAAAACGGCTTGAACGCCCACCACTTGACTTGTTGGAGTAACAAGCGGAGGATATCCTAACTCTTTTCTAACTTTTGGCATTTCTTTCATCACATCATCATATCTATCAAGGGCGTTTTGAGATTTCAATTGATTCACAAGATTTGAAAGCATTCCGCCTGGTACCTGCGCTTGTAAAACCCTTGTGTCTATCCCTTTCAAAGCGACATCGGTATCTTTATGGTTTTCTCTCACCTTTGCGAAATGCTTGTTGATTTCCACAATTCTTTTCATATCAACGCGTGTTTCAAGATCTTCTGCGTCCTTTATCATGGCTACAAATGGCTCAACTGCCGGTTGGCTTGTACCGTACGCCAAAGCGCTCGTTGCGGTATCTATTATATCTGCTCCTGCCTCCAAGGACGCATAGTAAGCGGCATCGGCCAAACCGGTCGTGAAATGAGAATGAACTTCTACAGGCAGAGAAAAGCGTTTTTTCAGCTCTTTAACCATCTTGTAAGCCATTGAAGCGGTGAGCAACCCCGCCATATCCTTTATACATATGGAATCCACTCCCATATCCACAAGAGCCTTTGCAAATTCCATGTATTTTTCTACCGTGTGAACTGGGCTGGTCGTGTAACTTATGGCTCCTTGGACATGAGCGCCATATCGTTTGGCCACTTCTATAGATTTTTGAAGATTTCTTGGATCGTTCAGGGCATCGAAAACCCTTATCACATCTATTCCATCCTCTATGGCTTTTTTTATGAAGAGTTCCAAAACATCGTCGGGATAGTTCGAATAGCCCAAGATGTTCTGTCCACGCAAAAGCATTTGAAGTTTTGTATTTTTTACCTTTTTTCTGATGGTTTTTAACCTTTCCCACGGATCTTCATCCAAATACCTCATGCACGAATCGAAAGTGGCTCCACCCCACATTTCAAAGGCGTGATATCCGACTTGATCCATCTCTTCAAGAACAGGAGTCATTTCCGAGGTTTTCATGCGAGTAGCGAGCAACGATTGGTGTGCGTCTCTAAGTGTCGTATCCATGAATTTCACTTCTCTTGCCATTTCATCACCGCTTTCCGGCAAATTATTTGGAATTCAAACGTTGCTTTTATTATATCACCATCTCAATTTCTTCCATCGATGAGGTCGTGTTATATTATAACGATAAGAGAAACGAAAGGTGGTAAAGTATGCCATACGATGCGTTGATGGTTTCGAAAATAGTTAAGGAAATAGATACCCCCACTTTTTTAACGGGAATTCACCAAGGAAAACGTGGGATCGTGATCTTTTCTTTGAAGGAAAAGGATCTGGTTTTGGATATGAGCGTGTGGCCTCACATACATGTGAGTGAAAAAGTCGAGATTTCAAACGATAATCCTACTCCTTTCATCTCCATCCTTCGTTCTCACCTCAAAGGAGGTGTTCTGACAAAAGTTGAACAGGTGAATTTCGATAGAGTGGTAAAGTTCACCGTTGAAGTTGAAAATCTGATCGGAAAAATAGAGGAATACGAAGTTTATCATGAAGTTACGGGTGCCTTTGGAAATTTGATCTTAACGAAAGACGGAAGATGTATAAGTGCATTTAAAAACGTGATTTCAGATAAAAGAACGATTGTAAAAGGTGCCGAATATCTTCCTCCAAAGGAGAATAGGAAAGAAGCGCGTGAACTGAATTCGAACATTTTCACTGGTCATTCGGAAAAACTGTATCTTTTTTTGGTGAAAAACGTACGGGGACTTTCAAAGAAAAGTGCGGTGGAAATAACAAAACGCGCCGAGATAAGCTTTGACACGAGTGTTGGATTTTTAAATGAGGTTAAAAAAAAGAAGATTTTGGCAACTTTAAAAGAAATATTCGACGAATCAAGGGAAAAAGGGGCTTACGTTCTGATGGAAAACGAGGTGCCCAAGGACGTCTATGCTTTTAGGCCAACAGGTGAATGGAGATATTTTAACAGCGCTTCTCAAGCCATAGAGTACTTCTTGATTTCGAAAAGAAAACACGGCCTATTTGAAACGAAAAAAGCTGAGCTTGTCAAAAAGATAGAACGTCTTATTTTCAAAGTGGAAAACACGCTCGAAAAGATAAGGAAGGAAATACTCACCATAGAGAACGCTGACGATTTCAAAAGATACGGTGAGTTGATAGTTTCACAACTTTACTCTTTACCAAAAAGGGCTAAATACGTCGAAGTCATGGATTGGGAAAGCGGAGAGAAGATACGTATAAAGTTGGATCCAAAAATAGATGTTTCAAAAAATGCAAAGCGTTTTTTCGAAATGTATTCGAAGATGAAAAAGAAAAATGAAGGCGCGAAGAAAAGGTTGAGGATCATGGAAAAAAGGTTGAAGTATTTTGAGCAACTTTTGGACGATGCTAAAAATTCATCAACCGTTGAGGAGTTGTTTGAAGTGGAAAACGAATTGATCATCGGCGGGTTCATAAAGAAGACAAACAAAAAAAGGTTAAAGAAAATCAAAGAGTCTAAACCGTTGGAAGTGGAATACAAGGGATTTAAGATACTTATCGGTAAAAACAACATGCAAAACGATCGCATCACCACCAAGATGGCTTCCGACGATGATATATGGCTTCATGCGCGCGAAGTGCCCGGGGCTCATGTGGTGATCGTAAGGGCCGGCAGAGAGATTCCGAAAGAAGTTATAGAAATGGCGGCCTCATTGGCCGCCGCACATTCTAGATATAAAGAATCTCCGTGGGTGGATGTAGACTACACGAAGATAAAGAACGTATCTAAACCGAAAGGAGCAAAGCCCGGCTTTGTCTTGTATAAAAATTTCAAAACCATCAGGGTAAAACCTTACACGAATTAGGTTTTTTCCTCCCTAGAATAGGGAATTCCAAGGGCGCTCGGAGCTCCAAACCTCTTTTTCATCTTTTCGCTAGACGTGAAAAGCATCACCAATACCGTGAAGAGATAAGGAAACATCTTCATTATGTTTGGAGGGATCGGTGTTTGAGTAACTTGAAGGCCGAATTGCAACACGCTAATTCCTCCAAAAAGATACGCTCCCAGCATGGCAAGAAGTGGATCCCAAATTGCGAAAATAACAAGCACGACCGCTATCCAACCTCGTCCAGCTGTCATGTTTTCAACCCACATAGACGTGTAAGCAAGTGAAAGGTAGGCACCGCCAAGACCCGCCAACGCCCCTCCTATAATGGTGTAGATGTATCTTGTAAGAGAAACGTTTATACCTCTTGCGTCGGCGGCAGCCGGAGCTTCCCCCACGGATCTTAAGTTTAATCCGTATTTCGTCTTGTAAAGGTACCACCATATAAGTGGTGCCAAAATATATCCCACGTACACTAAGGGATCTCTGTTAAAAAGTATGTTGCCGATAAAGGGAATATTCGCCAGTAAAGGAATTTTCACGTTCGCAAAACTTACCGATTGAATGCCAACGAATTTTTGCCCCCAGAATCCACTTAAACCCGCTCCAAGAAAAACAAGTGCGAGTCCACTCACAACTTGGTTAACCTTCAAAGTGATCGACACAAAAGCGTGTAAAGATGCCAAAATTGCCGCCGCACCCATCGCGGCAAAAACCGACAACCATAAATTAGAAGTGGTGTAAGAGACGGCGAACCCGGTAAAAGCTCCTATCAACATCATTCCTTCAACACCAAGATTTAACACACCAGATCTTTCTGCCAAAATTTCTCCCAAAGTGGCAAAAAGGAGAGGAGTTCCCGATCGTATGGCTCCTGCTAACGTTGAAGTTAAGACGTCTTGGCTCATGATTTCACCTCTCTTAACCTTATCCTGTATCGTAACAAAGCTTCGCCAGAAATGAGAGAAAATAAAACCAATCCTTCAAAAACACTGACGAGCGAAAATGGAATCTGAAGGAAAAGCTGAATTTGTTGAGTGCCCACTAGTAAACCTCCAAAGAGGAAAGAAACTACTATTGCCACAAATGGGTTTAAGCGCGCCAGCCATGCTACAATTATTGCCGTGTAACCATAGCCTGGGGAGAAATTCGGTTGGAGTCTAAAAAGCACACCACTCATTTGCATCATTCCGCCTAAACCTGAAATCGCGCCACTCAGCGCCATGACTATTATGGTCATTCTTCCAACGTTTATACCGGAATATTTGGCCGCCATGGAATTATCTCCAACTATATCCATGTGAAATCCAAACTTCGTCCATTTCAAAAGGTAATACACAAAGAAAGACATGGCCACGGCCAAGAATATTCCCAAGTTCAAGCCATCTGATGTATATTGAGGAAGTATGGCAGATTTCGGGAAGGTGGCTGTTATTGGAAAATTGTAACTTCCCTTTCCTTTCCAAGGTCCATACACTAGGTAATTGACCCAGTATATGGCTATGTAGTTGAGCATTAAAGTGCTCAATATTTCATTCACGCCAAGTTTAGCTTTCATCCAACCTGAAGCAGCTCCCCACGCTCCCCCGAATGCGGCGGCCAAAACAGCCAAAAGGGGAAGCATTATCCACGGATTGGAAATACCGTTAAAGAGGAAAAGTGCTCCCCATGTTGCCGCAAAAGCACCCATGTAGAATTGACCTTCGGCTCCTATGTTCCAAAGCTTCATTTTGAAAGCTATTAAAACTCCCAAAGAGGTGAAGAGCAACGGCATCATCGAAATCAAGGTTTGTGTTAATCCCGCAATCGTGCCAAAAGGCCATGAAGTGAGTTGAACGTAGGCATCGATTGGATCTTTACCAAGCGATAAGATTATAAATCCCAATATAATCAGGGAGATCAAAACGGAAAAGATGGACATCAAGAATATCGAAAGTTTTGTAGGATCTTCTTTTCTTCTTTCTATTCTTAACCTCATATCATTCTACCCTTTCCTGTTTTATTCCGGCCATCATCAAACCGATCTCTTCAAGATGTTCTTCATCTGGCTGACTGTACCCAACTATTTTTCCCTCGTAAAGTACGGCCACTCTATCCGAGAGTGTGAATATCTCTTCCAGATCTCCAGCTATGAGCAAAATACCTGCTCCATTTTCCCTGGCTTTAAGCAAGATCTTGTAAACGGCTTCCATCGCCCCAACGTCTAACCCTCTTGTAGGGTGAACGGCTATTATAAGCTCAGGGTTCATCGAAAGTTCACGTGCTAGCACTATTTTCTGCATGTTTCCGCCAGAAAGATATTTAACGCTCAAATCCAAGGAGGATGCGGAAACGGAGTACTCTTCCACAAGCCTTTTTGCATCTTTTCTTAGCCATGATGGGTTAAAAAAATACGAATTGAAGTTCTTTTGATTTGAGGTGAACAACTTCAGGAAAAGGTTGTAGTAAATGGGGAGTCCTCCGCATAAAGCCACTCCTTTTCTATCTTGGGGAACATAAGCCACACCACGTCTTATACGTGAGACAACGTCAAGAGGTTTCATTTTGACGCCATCAACGTTTACCTCACCCGTGTAATCTCTTAGACCATATATGGATTCAGCTAATTCCCTTTGACCGTTACCTGCAACGCCCGCTATTCCCAGAATTTCTCCACTTCTAACTTGCAAACTTAAACCATTCACTGCCAATGGTCCTTTGTCACTGTTGGAATACAATTCTTTCACGGAAAGTTTTAACTTGCCGGGTTTGGCTTCACTCTTTGGTATTCTCAGCACGACATCTCTACCAACCATCTTCCTGGCCAAGATTTTCTCGTTGGCATCTTTTCTTTCCAATGTATCGATAACCTTTCCATGTCTCATTACGGTTATTCTATCCGAAATCTCTAAAACCTCTTTCAACTTATGACTTATAAATATGACAGATGCACCGTACTTGACCATTTCTCTTATAGTTTGAAAGAGCCCCTCCGCTTCTTGAGGAGTCAAGATGGCTGTGGGCTCATCGAGTATCATTATCTGAGAGTTCATGTAAAGGAGTTTCAGAATTTCAACTCTTTGTTGTTCGCCGGCAGACAGTTGCCAAATTCTACTGTTTGGATTGACATCCAAACCGAATTTCTTCGATAGGGCTTTCACCCTTTTCTTCACGATATCCATTCTTGGAACTATGTTAAGTTCTTTAAGACCCAGCGCTATGTTTTCTACAACACTAAAAGATGGTACCAAGCTGAAATGTTGTTGAATCATTCCAATGCCATATTCCAAAGCTTTATGAGGAGAGGTGATATCGGCCTTTTGGCCATTTACGTATATCTCTCCTTCATCTGCTTTGTATATGCCGTAAATGATGTTCATCAATGTCGTTTTCCCCGCACCGTTTTCTCCTAAAAGCGCGTGAACCTCACCCTTTTTCAGGGTGAGGTTCACGTGATCATTTGCCAAAACTCCTGGGAACTGTTTTACTATATTGAATAGCTCAAGAACGTTTTCGCTCATATTTCAACCTCTTCACTTCTTTGGTATTTTTCCTACTACTCCTTTTACGAACCACTGAATGGAAAGCAATTCGCTATCGCTCATGATCTTTCCAGCTGGAACCCTCAATTTTCCTTGCTGATCGTAAATTGGACCTTCAAAGACATGAAAATCTCCATTCTTTATCTCATTTGCCATGGCGTTTACCAATTTTTGGACTCCAACGGGAACGAGTTTGCTCATGGGAGCGAGTTTCACTATACCGTCTTTCATACCGCCCCAATAAGATTCGGATTTCCACGTTCCATCAAGAACACTCTTAACGTTGGGTACGTAGAATGCTGCCCAGTTCCATATTGGAGAAGTTAGATAGGCATGAGGGCCGAATTTTCCCATATTTGGAGAATCATAACCTATAGCATAAACCCCTTTGCTTTCAGCAGCTTGAACCGCGGCAGGTGAATCTTGGTGCTGAGCAATAACGTCACAACCTGAATTTATGAGAGAAAGTGCCGCTTCTTTTTCCACGGGCGGATCGTACCAAGAGTACGTCCACACAACATGAACGGTTGCCTTTGGGTTAACAGCCCCTACACCAAGTGTAAAAGCGTCTATTCCTCTTATGACTTCTGGAATGGCGTAAGCGGCTACAAATCCTATTTTGTTCGTCTTGGTCATCGCTCCGGCGATCAAACCGGATAGAAATCTCGGTTCGTACATTCTTCCAAAATATTCCCCAAGGTTTGGAGCAAGTTCGTAACCTGCACACATTTCGTATATCGTGTTTGGATGACTCTTCGCAGATTGAAGCATTTGATTCATGTATCCGAAACTCGTAGCGTATATGAGTTTAAATCCTCTAGATGCTAAGGAATTGAAGACATTCAAAGATGGAGCACCTTCGGGCACGTTTTCAATGTACGTTATTTGAACTTTGTCGCCAAACGCTTTTTTCACTGCAACTACTCCACCTTCGTAGTGAGCTTGCGTCCACCCGTTGTCGTTGATCGGTCCAACGAAAACAAACGCTATCTTTAGTGGTCCTGCAAAAGCGAAGAATCCCACTGCCAGGATCAACGTTAAAACTACAGCACTTTTCCAATTCACAAGTATCCCTCCCTATTTTTTTATATTATTTCGGTATT
This sequence comes from uncultured Mesoaciditoga sp., assembly GCA_964503355.1. GTDB lineage: Bacteria > Thermotogota > Thermotogae > Mesoaciditogales > Mesoaciditogaceae > Mesoaciditoga. The sequence goes on along the minus strand of CAZCZS010000010.1, from coordinate 7,442 downwards.
TTACCGATTACACCCTCAACAAACCAATTCATCGATAGAAGCTCATCATCAGATGCGATTTTTCCCTTTTCGATTTTTAACTTACCATTCTGATCGTAAATCGGACCCTCAAAGACGTGGAAGCTGTGTGTTTTTAGTTCTTCTTCCATTGCCTTCACGAGTTTCTGAGTTTGAATTGGAACGTTTTTCGTCATGGGCGCTATGCCCACAACTCCAGTATCAAGGCCACCCCAAAATTTTTCAGGTTTCCAAGTACCGTTCATCACCGCTTTTATATCTCTCTCATAAAATTTTCCCCAATTGAACACGGCAGATGTTAGATAATAGTGAGGTGCGAACTTGATCATATCCGTATTGTAACCTATGGCGTACACATGGTGTTCCTCGGCGGCTTGTAACGGAGCGGCAGAATCCGTTTCAGATTTTATGACGTCACATCCAGCGTTTATGAGTGAAAGTGCAGCTTCTTTTTCCGTGGCGGGATCGTACCAGCTGTTTACCCACACAACATGAACGGTTGCCTTTGGATTAACCATTCTTACTCCAATTGTAAAAGCGTTTATTCCCCTTATGACCTCGGGGATTGGATAAGCTGCAACGTAGCCGATCTTGTTATCCTTTGTCATTGCACCCGCGATCAATCCCGTTAGAAATTCCGCTTGGTATATTCTGCCAAAATAATCTCCCATGTTTTTAAGTGTGATGTATCCTGAGCAATTTTCAAATATGACATTCGGAAATTGTTTGGCAACTTGAGCGGTTTGCTGCATGTAACTAAAGCTCGTCGTGTATATGAGATTGAAACCCCTGCTGGCCAAGCTCTTCAAAACGGTTATGGCTTCGGCTCCTTCAGGTACACTTTCAATGTAAGTAACTTGTATTTTGTTTCCGAAAACCTTTTGAACGTACTGCCTGCCCAAATCGTGTGCGTACGTCCATCCCGCATCACCAACAGGACCAACGTAAATAAACGCGATCTTCAATGGCGAAGCGAACACGAATGTTGCCATCAGCAATATTAACAGTGGCAAGAGTAATTTCCTCACGATATGCACCCCTTTCTTCTTTGAATTGTTTAGGTGTCATTTAAGAAATGCTGCCTTCATCTTTTGATAGATATTTGACCACAATTTTATGTAAAAAGTTCTTTTAACATTAAAGAAATGATTTTTACCTTCTATCTACGCTTGCCCGACTTTTTATAAACGTATCCCCTTTCCTCAAGCGTGAAATTACAACGTAAACGACGAAGATCTTCATGAGATCTATCCATATGAATGGTAAAACGCCAACGTTGAAAGCTTTGAATAGTCCTTTAACGTATACGGAAAGAACTAGCATACCTGGAACGTATATGGAAAGGAGTGCTAAGAAAAGAAGCGAGATTCTGTAAAAAGAGGATTTTCTCCAAGCAAAGGAGGATACGAAAGCGGCTATCGGAAAACCGACAAGATACCCACCAGTTGGTCCAAGTAAGACGGCTATTCCCCCTTGAGCGCCTGCGAATACCGGAACACCTATGCTTCCCAACAATAAGTACGCAATTGAAACTTCGAAAGATTCCAAAGGAGATAAAAATGCAGACATGAAAAAGAAAGCGAAGACCTGAAGGGTAACTGGAACAGAACCAATTGGTATGGAGATCACTGAAAGAACGGATACAAACGCCAACCATAAAGCCATTTTGGATATTCTTATGCTTTTCAACTTTCAATCACCAACCTTTTGAAGTCTCTGTGAATTTTCGCATTATCTTTTTTGAAGAGTAGAGAATAAACATCCGTCGCTTTTACGTCTAAATCGAACTGTCTTTTTGCCAAAGGAACGTAAACGTTGCGTTGTTGAATGGAACGATCGAATTTAGACGCGGTGGATATCAAAGGAATGGAAGAGCGATCTGAAATGATTCTGAGGATCTTTCTTCCCCTTTCTCTGAAACCGAGCAATCTTAAATATTGAGGACCGTACTCATTCGAATCCAAAATGAAATCTCTTTCCACATCGAATATGGTGTAAAGTATTCTTCTTTTTATTCGTGTTAAGGTGAATCTCTTCGTTTTAACGGCTTTTAAAAATTCTTCCATGGTTGGTTTATCGAGATTGTCCAACATCCTCTTTGCCATTCCTTCGTTGAAACCGTAAAGACTTTCCATTTTTTCTCTTGAGGATGTCAGCATCTTAAATTTCATGATTTCAAAGATGTCTTTCATGAAAATTGGTCCTCTTCCATCGGTCATTTCTCTTTCAAGAATTCTTGAAGAAAAGCCGGGAAGACCCGTTATTTTTTTCCCCTCAAGTACAGCCTTCCTTACAGCGGTGGCACTTGGAATAGAAGTAAGATTTTCATCGTTGTAAGAAGAGCCAACCCTTTTTATGGTATGAGCTTTTATCTTGGAGTTAAGTTTTTTAAGTGAAACGAGGTATTCTATTGCGAGAATGTTGTTGGATCGCTTCATCTCATTGGGATCTAATCCCTTAAGAAAATCGCAGATGGCAAATCTTCTCGCATTGGGAAAGGAAAGACCTTTTTTCAAATATCGCCTTAAATTTTGACGATAAAGCGAGGGTTCTTTTAAGATGATGCCCGCTATCTTTGAAAACAGGTCGATGTCACCACTTTCCGAACCGAATACCACATCGCTGACGACATTGGTCGCGTTCAACAAGCCGATAGATCCAAGTGCAAATCCACTTGCATCTTGAATTGCGTAGATCGTTGGTATCTCAAAAACGATGTCTACACCGGCTTTCAAAGCCATCTCGGTACGAGCGAACTTGTCGATTATCGCAGGCTCTCCTCGTTGAACGAAATTTCCACTCATAACGGCCACCACGTAATCCGCATTGGTAAGTTCCACAGCACTTTTCAAGTGGTGGAGATGACCAAGATGAAATGGATTGTATTCCACTATTATACCGAGTACCTTCATCTTTCTTTTTCTCCAAAGGAAATATCCAACAGATCTATCAACGAAAAGAAAACGAGAAGAATTGAAAGACCAAACAGCATGAATCCCAGCATCACCAAAAGGGAGTTGTTCGAGATCGTTTGAGCACCGAAAAATTCTACTCCTATCCAATTTGCTCCATACGAGATCATTTCGAAAATTTCCAGAACCAACGCTATTGAATTTGAAATGAAAGAGATAGTTGAAAAGACGTAACCGACGTAATCATCAACCAACCGTTTTATGGAAGAAATCTGAATGGCCACTCCACCAATTGCCATTGAAGATAAAATGGTGAGGATCATTCGAGAAAAATAAACGTATGTGCCAAACAATTGAGCGATGGATTGCGAAGTCATCATAACAGTTCCAAAAGTCACGAGCAGTATTCCAGCCGTGAAGAGTTCTGTCTCACCCACGAAAAGATATAAAAACGTTTTCCAAGCTTTCATCTTTTCCTCCTCAACGTATCTCAAAATCGTCGTAATTTTCAACTGGGATTTCCATGATCTCCATGTCTTCCACTCTTGCAAGAGAAGGCCCTGATTTAAGATAAGATTCCAGTTCTCTTAACGTTTCTTCTTCTCCTTCGGCAACAACCGTTACACTTCCATCCACCTCATTTTGAACGAAGCCTTTTATTCCCAAAGCGCGCGCGTGATGATACACGAATGCTCTGAATCCGACTCCTTGAACAAATCCATGGATTCTGTACATTCTCGCCTTCATCGTTTCACCTCACACAAGAGATTTTTTCACAGTAGCCAGCCTATCAAAATTCCAATCAAAGCTCCCACTACAACTTCACTGTACGTGTGTCCGGAAGAAACATCGAATTTTTTACCCGTCAGTTTTTGGAGCTCTCGAGCATGACGCCCCACTTCCCTTCTAAGATGAAGTGCATCGGTTATTACGACGGTTGCAAAGATAAAAGCCACAGCGAATGAGGCACTGGAAAACCCTTTCCATTTGCCAATGACCGTCGCTAGTCCCATAACGGTAGCCGTGTGAGCACTTGGCATTCCACCAGTTGACGCGTAGAGACTGAACTTCCATTCTCCTTTTTTTGCGAAAAAGAAGAGTAATTTAACAGTCTGGGCCGTGAACCACGATGCCAGAGCCGCCCAAACGTAAACGTTCTTTAGAAGATCGACGAGATCTAAAAACATCTTCATCTTGATTCACCGTTTTGATATTTTTATTCTACTCGTCAATTGAGTTTCAACCACCATTTCGTCTTTTTCGTCTCGAACTATAACGTAATTCATCTCAACTTTTTTGTGAAATGTTATGCCACCGAACTTGCTTTTGGATCTCTCCACCAACGGTCTCCATGTTCCGGTGTTCGCGTAAAATCTGGTTCCGTTTGGAGTTGGAATGACGTAAAAACCGGGTTGATGATTATGGCCGAATAAAACGATCTTCAAATTGGAATAATTCAATTCCGGCGCCCGATCGCCGTATCCAGCGATATCATCTTCTGATAGTCTCCATTGAGGGTTCCACTGGGCGTTCAATATCTTTTCGGCTTTTCTTTTCAGATAATTCGTATCTTCTATTTTCAACAACATGTCTATGAATTTGACTATCCTTCGCCCAAAATCGAACCATCCCGACTTTTGAGTGAAAAAATCGCTTAACCAGTAGGTGTAAGGGAATCTCACCTTTATCCACGATTTGGCTTCTTCACTTTGAAACGCTTTTGAAAAACTCTTTTTCCAAGCGCTTGTGAGATCGACGGGTAATTTATAAAGGTACGTTATGTATTTGAGCCAATCCACAGCGTGCGAAAGAGGACGAATGTTATCGTAATCTCTAACGATCTCTTCCGGCAATTGAAGAGAACGCAAGAAAGGTTCGAATTCGTTCATCACCCTTCTTGTTATGTAATCTCCTATTGGAGGAATGAGCTTCTTTTCCCCAGCACGCACAAAAGAATTCGTCACGTCGTATTGATTGCCGTGTTGAGCGAAAATCCCCCTTTCTTCATCGTAAAAGTACGGAACGATGTTTAAATTGGTTGACTCTATTTTATCGATAAAAGCCTCTCTAAGTTTTGTGTTGGGAACCAGATAGTAATCATGGTTCCCAACAACGTACGTAATTTTGTGATTCTTTGCGAATTTTTTTAGGCTTTCAAAGAAGGTCATGTGCTTTTCGTAAATGGCTTCTATCACTTCACCATCTAGGGAATCACATACCGTTGAAAAGTCAACTATTCCCAATTTTCTCACGAAGTCGCTTTCTAAAATTTCAAGTCCATCTCCTAAGATCACAAGTTCGGCTTTTGGATCGACTTCGTTTATTCTATCAAGAAGAAGGGAAAACTCTCTATCAAACGAAAAATCATCGCTTGCCGTCCCATCTCCAACATGTAAGTCACTCAAGAATAGTTTCAACAAGTCAGATCACCTTGAGAGTTTTTCCACAAGATTGGATATCTCCTCTCTCGCATTGTTCAAAGTGGAAAGCGCATCCTCTTTTTCATCGAATTCCATTGCCATGATGTAGAATTTAACTTTTGGCTCAGTGCCAGACGGTCTGCAGTAAAACATGAGATGTTTTCCAAATTCGAATTTCAACACGTTGGATGGAGGAATATCTCCAACACCGTTTATGTAGTCTGTAACGTTTGTCAGTTCATATCCCGCCAAGGTGGTTGGAGGAGTTTTTCTCAAGGATTCAACTATCGATTTGATCTTCGACATTCCCTCTTCACCTTCAAAGACCGGTGCGATTTGAGTTTCAAAATAGTAACCGTATTTCTTGTAGAGTTCTTCAAGGGCGTCCACCAAAGTTAAACCTCTCTTTTTGTATTCAGAAGCCATTTCACATGTTAGCATGATCGCCGTTGCGGAATCTTTATCGTACACGAAATCTCCTATGTTGTAACCATAACTTTCTTCGTAAGAGAAGATAACGTTCTTACCTGAGGATCTTAGTTTATCCGCAACGTTACATATCCATTTAAAACCCGTCAAAACCTCAACCACATCCACCTTAAAACTTTTTGCAACTTTTGCAAACATCTTTGAGGAAACTATGGATTCAATCGCAACTGGGTTTGAAGGCATACCGTTTTCAGAGTACTTTTTGGCTATGAAGTGCAGGAGAAGAACTCCCATTTGATTCCCATCTATTCTCACAAATTCTCCGTTATGTTTTACCATTATTCCCATTCTATCCGCATCTGGATCGGAAGCTGCTATTATGTCCGCATCCAATCTTTTTGCATCTTCCAGCGCGAGCTTGAAAGCTTTTGGATCTTCTGGATTTGGATATTCCACGCTTGGAAAATCTCCATCTGGAATTTCCTGTTCTTTTTGGATGTAAGGATTAAACCCATCTTTTTCCAATAACACGGGGACTATCTTCCCCCCTGTTCCATGAAGAGGAGTGTACACTATTTTCAAAGATGGATCGACGCTCTTAAAAGATAAAGAGAGTGCTTTCTCGAAGTAGGCTTCATCTATTTCTTTTGATACGATGACGATAAGGCCCTCGTTTTTGGCCTTTTCTAAGGGAAGGCGTTTTATCTCTCCAAAGGATTTTATGGCTTTGTATTCTTTAATTATTCCTTCATCATGAGGAGGGATGACTTGTGCACCGTTTGACCAATAAGCCTTGTATCCATTGTATTTTGGAAGATTATGACTTGCCGTTATCATAACACCGGCAGTGGCGTGAAGATATCTCACTGCGAAGGATAACAATGGAGTTGGTCTGAACTCTTCAAAGAGATACGCTTTTATACCATTGGCGGCGAATATTTCTGCCGTTTCTTGGGCGAATTCTTTCGACATGTGCCTTGTATCGTAGGAAATGACGACGCTTTTTTCACCATTTACGCTCTTGTTTATGTAATTCGCAAAAGCTTGAGAGGCCCTTCCAACAGTGTAAACATTCATTCTGTTGTCTCCCAAACCCATTATTCCTCGCATTCCACCCGTACCGAATTCAAGTTCTTTGTAAAATGCATCTTGGAGTTCGGCATCTTCTTCGTTTCTCAATTTTTCTTTATCTTCCTCAGAGATGCTTGGATCGGACAACCACTTTTCGTATCTTTCTCTTGCATTTTTTTCCATGTTGTTAACACTCCTTTCATCATTCGCTTGACAATCGATCGATATATATTGTACAATAAAAATCGCGTGCGGGTGTGTAGCTCAGTGGGAGAGCGCTTCCTTCACACGGAAGAGGTCGTAGGTTCAATCCCTACCACACCCACCAATTGGCCACCTTTTTGAAGGTGGCTTTTTTGTTGCACCTTCTTTTAGAGTATAGCATAAAGAGTTCACATCTTCTGTTTAACCTAAAGGTAGTATTCATCTTTTTTATCACAAAGATTTTATGATTTTTTATTTTTATCACCACTTATGAACGCAACTTTTGAATAACTCATATTGTGCACGAGAGTAATGAAAAAAGGTTGGAATGTGACAAAGTTCATTGAAAACAGCGTGAATGTTGAAAAATTGACAACATTGCGTAAAA
>CAZCZS010000009.1:0-36080 GCA_964503355.1 uncultured Mesoaciditoga sp. | reverse complement strand
ACCACAAAAATTTTTACCTTGTCTTATTCCCCTACAAGGACCAAATCTTTTACTTTGGTTTCCCGTTTGGGTACATTTCATGCTCTTTGTTTTTGTGCATTTCACTTCGCCTTTTATCGGCGACCGATGAATATCCTACCATATTGTTGATGACAACACAATAACTTACATGTGAAATGTGCGTTAATTGGTTTTTTTGTACGTGGGAGCTTTTTTTACCTCTTTTAAGACGTAAAACTCAAGTTCATCACCAGATTCGAAGCCTTCAAAATCTTTTAATTTCAAGCCACCTTCTTGTGGAGCTTCCAGATAATCAACATCTTCTTTGAAATGTTTCAACGTTTCTATCGTCCCATCGAATATCAACTCTTTGTTCCTGTAAACTCTAACTTTGCAACTCTTCTCAACACTTCCATCGTAAAGTTGAAATCCCGCTATTTTACCGGTTTTTGAGATGTTAAACACCTGCAACACACGAGCGTGGCCGGTAACCTCTTCCACTATTTCCGGCTCCATCATTCCACTCAACGCCGCTTTTATATCATCCAAAAGTTCGAAAATGACATCGTAAATTCTTATTTGAACACCAAGCTGCTCGGCTTTCGCTTTCGTCCTCGGTTCATTTCCCACTCTGAATCCGAGTATTACACCTTGAGTGGCCGATGCGAGTAAGACGTCATTTATGTTTACGTTTCCTATGCCCGCATGAATTATCTCTATCTTTATCTCTTCTGGTTCTATCTTTTGAATGGCGGTTTTCAACGCTCCCAAAGCGCCAAAAGTATCGGCTTTCACGATGAGGTTTAAGATCTTCTGTCCCTCAGTTTGAGAGAGTTCATATATGTTATCCAATCTAACATGTTTGGGTTTCGTTTTCAACGATTCCGCGTATTTTTCAGCGTAGTCCTTGGCCTCCTTTTGATTTGAAACAACGTACAACATGGAATTAGTGTCAGGCACCTCTTGAAAGCCAAGTACCACCACCGGATCGGATGGATGAGCCTCTTTAATCCTTTTGCCATTGTCGTCAAGTAAAGACTTAACCTTTCCGTACGTTTTTCCGGCGACGAAATAATCCCCGAGTTTTAGAATACCATCTTTGATTATAACCGTTGCAATTGGACCACGAAATTTGTCCAACTTCGATTCTATTATCACACCTCTGGCTTTTCCCTTGGGTAAACATTTTATCTCTCTTAACTCAGCTACCAACAAGATCATCTCAAGTAATTCATCTATTCCAACACCACTTTTTGCCGAGATCGGAACTATCGGAGTGTCTCCTCCCCAGTCGTCTGGAACTATATTCAATTTGTTCACAAGTTCTTGTTTTGTGAGTTCAACGTTTGCGTTCGGCTTATCGATTTTGTTTATCGCAACAACAACAGGCACTCCCGCTGTTTTGGCATGATCGTAAGCTTCTATGGTTTGGGGCATTACTCCATCGTCAGCGGCAACAACTAAAACGACAACGTCTGTCGCTTGAGCTCCTCTGGCTCTCATTTCCGTGAACGCTTCATGTCCGGGTGTATCTATAAATGTTATGCTTTTTCCATTAACTTTCACTTTATACGCACCTATCGATTGGGTTATACCGCCGACTTCTTTTTCAGCCACACGAGTTTTCCTTATCTTATCCAGCAACGTCGTTTTGCCATGATCAACGTGTCCCATAATGGTAACTACAGGTGGTCTTTCAACGAGCTCATTTTTCTTTTGAGAGTACAATTTTTCAAATTCTTCTTTTAAAGGATCGGAAACTTTTTGCTTTTGCGCAGAAACGAATTTTACGTGTATGGAATACTTTTGAGCTATTTCCTTTATAGCCTCTTCATCGAGGACGGTATTTATGGTCAGAGCTTTTCCCTCCATGAAAAGATCTTTTATAACCTTTGATGTGGATATGCCCATTTTTTCGCATAATTCCCTCAACGTGACGTTTTCGCTCACTTCTATTTCACTTTTTTGGGGCTTCTCCACCTCTTCCTCTTTTTCCTCTTCTTCCATTTCTTCTTTTTCGATTCTCGGTTTCACCTTTGGCTTTTTCGTTGGAATTTTTTTCACAACTTCTTCCTCTTCTTCTTCGGAAGAATATATCTCCATTAACATGTCAACCGTGGAACTGTCCAAAGTCGACATGTGATTTTTCGCTTCCACACCCAGATCTTCCAGCTCTTCAAGAAGATCTTTACTTGTCATTTTCAGTCTTTTTGCAAGTTCATAAACTCTTATCTTTTTTTCCATTTGCTTCCCTCCATACACGTTAACCATTGAAAATTATATTTCTGATTCCCTTCGCAAAAGTTTCCTCAGTTATTCCAACGGCTGATACTTCTTTTTTACCCAATTTTCTTCCCAGCTCCGCTTTGGAGATACTTAATTTCAAATAGGGAACTCCATTGTTCTCACACTTTTTCAAAATTATCTCCATACTCTTTCCATAGTCAGATGAAAACACTACCACTTTATCTTTGAAAGCACTGGAAACATATCTCTTCAACATCTTTTGACCTATCAATATATTACCAGATCTTGCAGCCAAACCTAACAAACCGATTATCCTATCTTCGATGTTCTTTTTCAAGCGTTTGTTTCCTCCATGAACTGTCTTATGTCTATCTTCCAGCCGGTTAATTTGGCCGCAAGTCTGGCATTCTGTCCGTCTTTTCCTATGGCCAAAGAAATCTGCGCCGGCGAAACGGTCACATGGGCTCTATGATCGCTCTCATCGATTTTAACATCCATAACCTTTGCCGGTGCAAGGGCATTGGAAATGAACTTTTCAGGTTCGGGAGAAAACGGTATCAAATCTATCTTTTCTCCGTTCAATTCCTTTATCACCTGAATTATTCTGCTTCCACCTTCGCCTATACACGCTCCAACCGGATCCACGTTCGGGTCGGTGGAGACCACAGCCACTTTCGATCTTCCGCCGGCCTCTCGAGCGATCGCGACTATTCTAACTATACCACTTTCTATTTCAGGAACGTATTTTTCAAGAAGTTTTTGGACGAATTCGGGTACACTTCTACTCAATATGACCAACGGCCCTTTCGTCCTTTTTTGAACTTCCAGCACGTACCCTCTGACGAATTGACCGGGAGAGAATTTTTCCATCGGTATCTTTTCTCTGGCAGGAATGACCGCATCAACTTTGTTTATCCTTAAATCGACGTCTCCACCACCAGCTCTGATAACTTCAGCGGAAACCACACTATGAATCAAATCGGAATACTCTTGATAAAGCGTTTCTTTTTCAACTTCTCTGAGTTTTTGGATCAAAACTTGTTTCGCGGTTTGAGCCGCGATCCTTCCGAATTTCTTCGTGTTCAAGGTGTTCCTAACACTTCTCGTTTTTATCTCTCCATTTTCATCCACTTCTTCCATGATTCTGAGAACGGCTATTTCACCCGTTACCGGATCTATCTTCACTTCAACGTTATCATCATGAGCGTCAAAATTCTTTTTGTAGGCCGTGGTTAAGGCTTTTTCAAGTATCTGTATGATTTCTTCTCTGCTTATATTTTTTTCTTCTTCTAGCTGTTCTAAAGCTTCCAACAGATTAAGATTCAGCATCTGAATACCTCCTTAAAACTCTATCTCCAAATTTGCAGATTTCACTTTCGAAAATTCGTACGTTCTTACTTTACCATCCACTTCCAAAGAAAACGTTCCATTTTCCTCATCGCAACCGCTTATCTTTCCAACTATCGTTTCATTTCTTTGCTGATCTTGAATTTTTACCTTCGCGAGTCTTCCTTCAAACCTTTTGAAATCTTTCAAATTCCTCAAAGGCCTATCTAATCCAGGCGAAGAAACTTCCAATATGTAACTTCCAAGCATGACTTCAGCATCAAGCAAAGGACTTAGTTCCCTTGAAAAAGATTCGCAGTCGTTTATGCCAACGTAGTCTTTCATGTTATCTATGGTTATCGTTATTATACGTTTTCTTCCCCTCTTATGACTTTTCACATCGAAGATCTCGTATCCCATTCTCTTGGCCACCACATCAGCCAGTTCCTTGATCTTTTCCAACTCGTCATTTAACATTTCAAACACCTCTTCAATTTTTAAACGAAATTCGAGGGCCTTTGCCCTCGAATCGCTTTTATTCTACCACATTATTTCGAATTTGTCAATGTTCGGCACAAAGTTGTCGGATGATCTTTTCGCTGTCTTCTTTGACGATTTCTTCTGCTATCTTTCTAAAATGGAAACCGTAAATGGCGAAGGCCACAACTGTTGAAAAGTATTTCGGCTTTTTGAAGATACTCCATAGAAGCATCTTCCAATATTCTTTTCTCTCTTTTCCAAGAAAACCTATGTAAAATGTCGATCTTAAAAAGGCCCTTACGTCGTTGAAATCTATTTTCGGCCTCGAAAGTTTTGGCAATTTGTAAACGGACAAGAATTTCTTCAGCCTTTCGTAGTAATTTTTCGGAGAGTAAAGCGCCGATATCAACTTTTTGTATCCTTCTATCAAGGTTCTTGGATCCATTTTCGGAATGAAATTGGTGGATATGTTCACGTTGTTGCCGGTCGTTTCTCCAATGAGTCTGCCTTCTCTCCTCATTCTTTCGTAAAGGGCACTTCCGCGGGGAGCGTTGAGTATTCCCATCATCGCCGTGACTATACCGGTTTCTTGAATGAAATCAAACTGCCTTTTGAAAATCGTCGGTTTATCGTTGTCAAAACCAACGATAAATCCTCCTTGAACGTCGAAGCCATGCGATTGCATTTTTTGAATTGACACTTTCAAATCGTGTTTGATATTCTGATACTTATTCGCTTCTTGAAGACTGTCCGGATCTGGAGTTTCAATGCCAACGAATACCCTGTTAAAGCCGGCTTCTTCCATCAAGTCCATCAGTTCATCATCGTCTGAAAGATCAACGGAAACCTCGGTGTAAAATGTAAAAGGATTTCCATGCTCTCTTTGCCATCTTATCATTTCCGGAAGGATTTCCCGCTTCAAGAGCGCTTTTTTTCCTATAAAATTGTCATCAACAAAGAAAACGGACTTCCTCCATCCAACATCGTACAACGATTGAAGTTCTTTGATAACCTGCTCCGTACTTTTCGAACGCGGTATCCTTCCGTTAAGAGCTCCTATGTCGCAAAATTCACAGTTGTACGGACAACCTCTTGAAAATTGCATACTCATAGAAGCGTACCATTTTAAATTCAGCAATTCCCATCGAGGAATCGGCGTTTTCTTTATGTCTGGAAATCTTGGAGAAGCGTAATAACGTTTCACATTGCCATTTTCGATGTCTTTCACAAGTTTTTCCATGATATCCTCAGCTTCTCCCAAAACGAAATGATCTACGTCTGAGAAGTGATCGGGTTCCATGGTAAACAAGGGTCCGCCCGCCACAACCGGAACTTTGAAATCATTTGCCATTTTTATCGCCTTTTTTGCGGATTCACGTTGAATGTTCATAGCGCTTATAAACACGTAATCGGAATTTTTTACATCGTCCTCATTTAGAGTTTCCGCGTTCATATCAACGAGTTTCACATTCCATTCTTTTGGCAAATACGAAGCAACGGTTATGAGTCCCAAGGGTGGGAGCGCCGTTTTTTTGGAAATGAACTTCAGGGCATGCTTGAAACCCCAAAACGTGTCTGGATAACGTGGATACACCATTAAGATTTTCAAAAAAGATACCTCCTTCTCTCACATGCACATGTAACATCTTATTATACATCTTTTGGAATTTTTAACGTAAAAGTGCTTCCAAGCATGTATTGAGACTTAACGTCTATTTCGGCTTTTATAACGTCACACAGATGTTTCACCAACGAAAGGCCCAACCCCATTCCCTTCGCGCCGGTTTTTGAACTGTTCGAGGCTCTGTAAAATCTTTCGAATATCCTCGGTATCTCTTCTTCCTTTATTCCCACACCATGGTCCTTAACGGAAATCAAAATACACCTGTCTTTTTCTTGAGCATCCATCGTAACTTCACTGGATTCAAATGAATACTTTATGGCATTGGAAAGCAGGTTGGTCAGTATTCTCATCAAGGCATTCTCATCGGTTTTCACGTGTATTTCCTCTGGGCAATTTATCTTCACTTCAATATTTTTACTTTTCCACCGGTATGCCATTTCCTCTTTAGCCTCAAAAAGCAAAGTCGAAAGATTTACTCTTGAAAACTCTGGAGTGTATTTTTTCATTTCCAATTCGCTTAGTGACAAAAGCTGATCCACCAATTTTTCCAATCTTTTCAGCTGAGCCATCGCCCTGTTGATGTATTTCTTTCTCAAAGAAGGTTTCATATTCGCATCGTCTATTATTGATAAAAAGCCTTCTATCACTCCTAAAGGAGTCATGAATTCGTGAGAAACGGCGGAAACAAAATCGACTTTTGCGTTCTGAAGTGCTTTGAAATTCGTCATATCGTAAAATATCCAATAAATTTTCTCTTCTTGCATGAAAACGCTTACCAAACATTCCAACCTTTTCTTTCCAAAATATACGGGAACTTCTTCGCGAAACACCTCACCTTTAATCGCTTTTATGAAGGCGAGTTCCATCTTCGGAAAAGAAAGTATCTCTATCACTTTAGTTTTTGAATCAACGTTGAATCCGGAAAAAAAAGACTTAAAGGCTTCGTTAAAATCGAGTATCACAAAATCTTCGCCCGTTATGACAACACCTTCATGAATGAATTCCAAAAGTCTATTCTTCATCTCTTTTTCCCAACCTATATCCAACTCCTCTAACGGTTTTTATGACGTCGTTACCGAGCTTGCTTCTCACTTTGCTCACGTGAACGTCCACCGTTCTGAAATCACCGAAGAAATCCTCTCCCCATATCCTATCGAGTATTTCTTCCCTCGTAAAAACCTTGTTGGGGTTGGACAAAAACAACTTCAAAAGTTCTATTTCCTTGTTGGCAAATTCCATTCTTTCTCCATTTTCATCAACCGCAGTGTAGGAGTCCAAATCCAACGTTTTGTTCCCAATTTTGAGAAGGTTTTTCTTTTTCTTCTTTTGCATGTGTTCATAAGTTCTTCTTAAAACGGCTTTTATTCTGGCCAAAAGTTCATAGTTGTTAAAAGGTTTCGTGATGTAATCATCCGCTCCAAGTTCAAGTCCAAGAACTTTATCCATATCACTTCGCCTTGCCGTCACCATTATCACGGGAGATTCTATATTTCGGTGTCTAAGAGTCTTAAGGGCATCAAGACCCGAACCATCAGGTAAACCTACGTCCAACAATATGAGATCGAATTCTTCTTTTTCCAAAATTTTCCACATTTTGGTCAAATTTCCAACGGATTCAACTTCAAAAGCGTTTTCTCTTAGAACGTAAGTTATTATCTCCACCATGTCTTCTTCGTCTTCAACAAGGAGTATTTTTTTCTTCATTCCTTCACCCCTTTAGAATCTCATAAAGTTCCTTACCAAGAACCATGTAAACGCTTTCTTCGCATATGTTAGTTGCGTGGTCCGCCACCCTTTCGATGGCCCTTGAAACCAGTATGAGTCTTTCTACCTGTGAAACCACTTCGACGTTGCTATCTTTTATCACGACGTTTTTCAGATCTTCTATGACTTTTTTGTCCAATTGATCGACTTTTTCATCCGTCAACCACACTTTTTTTGCAAGTTCAACATCTTCTTCAAAGTAAGCTCTCATAGAACTTCTTACCATATCTTGGGATATTTGCGCCATTTTTGGTATATCTACAAGAGGCTTTACCAATTTTCTTCCATTCATAAATTCCGTAACTTGGGCTATGTTCACAGCTTGATCCGCTATTCTTTCCAACTCGTTGGCTATCTTTATAACCATCACAACGCGTCTTAAATTTATGCCCTTTGGACAGAATGTCTCCAATATTTTATATGCCATGTTCTCTATGATTCTTTTTATATCATCTATTTCATCATCGCCATCAACGATAGAGCGTGCCATATCAACGTTAGAATCTTCAAGTGAAATTATCGAAAATTTGAAAGCCTCTATGGATAAGCTGAACATCTCGTTCAATTTCAACCTTAGAAGATCCAATTCCCTTTCGTACTTCATATCTTTCTCCTCTTAAAATTCTCGTCTCCTGTACATATATATTAACACGACAAAATCAAAATCATCGAAAATGCTTATAACGTTGGGACAACCACCGTATAGTTCAAAAAAGCGAAGATCCAAGCATATCGTTTTGTATGTCCGCACACAATTTGAGATAATAGAAAAATGAAATTCAAAAAACCATGAAGATCAAGGAGGAAAAGATGAGCTCATTTTTGCAAGTCGCTCTTTTGGCGATGGCTCCAATTTCAGAATTAAGAGGAGCGATTCCAGTGGGCATCGTCGTTTACAAATTAAATCCATGGGTTGTGACCATAATTTCCATGATTTTCAATTTAATACCCGCAGTGGCGGTGATCCTTTTTTTCAACGCGATCATGCCGTGGGTGAAAAAACATTTTCCGCGTCTGGGAAAAATCGTGGAGAAATTTTCTCAAACTCGTCAAGAAAAGCATCGTAAAAAAATAGAGAAATACGGGTTATTGGCGATAATGGTGTTCGTCGCGATCCCATTTCCATTGACAGGAGCATGGACAGGTTCGTTACTCAGTGTACTCTTTGAAATGCCTAAATTCAAATCAATAATGGCAGTTGGAATGGGGATAATCATATCTGGAACGATCGTTCTTTCGATAACGATGGCAAGCTTGTGACGACAAAATGCTTAAGATTTTCGTAAAAAGAATATTTTTCAAAGCGTTGAAAATGGAGTCTCAATCGTATATAATTACAATTAATCATAAAAATGATTTTAAGTGGTTATTTTTGAGTAAAAAAGGAGGATTTTAACGTGCTTACCAACGATCGAAGACTCAAAATCTTTGAATACATAAAGAGAAAAACAAGTGCCACCACAAATGAATTGGCAGAAGTGTTTGGGGCTTCTGGAAGTACGATCCGAAGGGATCTGGATTATTTGGCAAAGAAAAATTTGATAATAAGGACCCACAACGGTGCGTTGATCAATTCGCCCCACGCTGAGAGCGGATTTTTATTCAATTATCATCGTATGCAAGAAGAGAAAAAAATCATAGCAAAAAAAGCCGTTAAATTTGTAAATGACTACGATTTCATAGCGTTAAGTGGAGGAACCACATCTTACATACTAACATCTGAGATATTGAATTCACCGATTCAGGGATTGACAATTCTCACCAACTCGATAAACATCACCACTTTGATATTGGAAAGCGTGAAAGATTTTCAAGTGGTAGTAACTGGAGGCATGCCAAGGAAAGGAACGTACGAGTGTGTTGGAGAGATAGCGTTGAAGGTAATTCGAAGATTTAACGTAGACAAGTTTTTCTTGGGGGTTAACGGGATTTCCGTGGAAGGGGGAATTTCTTTTTCCAATTTACAGGAATTGGAAGTTGCAAGAGAAATTTACGATCACAGCAGATACACCTATTTCATAGCCGATCACACAAAATTTGGGGTTACGAAAAAGGCACGATTGTTAGATCTAACGGAACTGTCGGAAAACGATATCATAGTAACGGATTCGCTGCCGGAAAAAATCGCACGGGAATTCTCACGTTACAAAAACCTCAAAATAATCTAACATATTGCTTTCATGTTGAAAAAACATCACTTTATCAGGATGAAAAAAGTAGATATATTTAGAAATGGCGTGTTTTTTTAAGATATTCAACTCTAATTGTTGTTAATCATTAGCAACGGAGTTTAACAGCCTGTCAACCAGTTTTTTCAAAGTTGAAATGTTTTTTGTAAACGTCTATAATCATAAATAATCAAAACTTATCATTTTTATGAGCAATCATGAGTATTACTTTTCAATAATTGAGAGGGCGATTAATTGACGATTCCGGTTTTTCCGGACAAAAGCTTAAAAGGAGGGGTAAAGTATGAAGAAAGTTTGGTTGATCACAGCGTTGGTTCTGGCTATCGCAATAGTGGGAATGGCCACTCAAACGCTAACCGTTTTGATGCCGATTGGTGGAGGATATACCATTGAAAGTCAGGAAGTGTTGGCAAAGGGATTCGAACAAACCCATCCCGGCGTAAAGATAAACATGGAATTCGTTGGGTGGGCCAATTTGTGGAATAAGATCATAACTTCCTTCGGTGCCAACAACGCACCTGACGTTATGTACATAGCTTCAAGGTGGATACCAGCTCTTGCAAGCATGGGAGCTTTAACACCGTTAGAAAATTACATCACCGTTCAAAAAGAACATATGTATTATCCATCCGTGTGGAGCAGTTTGATCTACGATGGCCATTATTGGGGTGTTCCAAGGGCTATGTCAACAAAGGTTTTCATCTACAACAAAAAACTCTTCAAAGAAAACGGTATCACGAAGGTTCCAACAAATTGGGATGAATTGTTGGCCGATGCAAAGAAGATATACAATCCCAAAAAGGGTATTTACGGAATACTGATGGCCGGAAAGAAATTCGTTTCCACCGTCACTCAATTCGAGCAATATCTCTGTGCCAATGGCGGTGAAATCGTCGATCCAAAAACTGGAAAAGTTGAAATCGATTCTCCTCAAGCTATAAAGGCACTTGAATTCTACAAAGAACTTTCAAAGTACGCCCAACCTGGCATAACCAACTGGACAAGAGAAGATCTTATTAAGCTCTTCGAAGCTGGAAAAGGTGGTATGTACATAGATCACGTGCACAACGCTTTGAAGGCCATGAAAGCTGGAATTGACGTTGGATTCTTCCCGATCCCAGGAGGACCCGATTCGAACGCTCCATATTCCACCGTTGTTGTTGTGGATTGTATATCAATGTCTTCTCAAACCAAGAACAAAGAATTGGCATGGGAATTCATGAATTACATGTCGACGTTAAAAGAACAAACAAGATGGGATACGTTGCAAGGATTTGTTCCACCGATGATTAAAGAAGCTGAAGAACCGGAATTTCAAAAATGGTATTGGAAGCCTTACATTCAAGCTCTCAAATACGGTCATCCGCAGGCCGCGGGAATAAAAGACTGGGTCAGTACAGCGAACGCGATACTCAACGCAATTCAAAGCGTTCTGTTAAATCAATCAACACCTCAAGAGGCCCTTAAGAAAGCGGCACAAACGATATCCATACTTCAGAAATGACGTTTCTCTATCTTTTTTAAAGAGTGGGGAACGTTTCCCCACTCTTTAACTAAGGAGGATGTGAACTTTGAAAGCAAAAAAAAGCACGCCGTACGTTTTTCTTCTGCCATTGATAGTGGCATTTGGACTCTTCTTGGTATATCCATTGGCAAAAGTCGTCATGGATTCATTCTACAAATTCAGCTTTCTTAATCCTTCTCATAAAATATGGGTAGGCTGGTTTAACTACAAATGGTTGTTCACTTTCAAACTCTACAGCCCAACTTATTCTTACTTTATTGGGGCTCTTTTGAAAACCGTAATTTGGGTAGGTGGCTCCGTTGGGTTAAAAATTTTTCTAGGTTTAGGAGGAGCCTTGCTGTTGAACAGTGAATTCCTGAAAGGAAAGAAGTTTTATCGCACTCTTTTGATAATTCCGTGGTCCATCCCATGGGCAATGTCAGCGATGATATGGTATTGGACTTTAAATGGTCAGTTTGGTCTTATAAACTCGTTGATGATACATCTTCACATAACGAGCGAACCTTTCGCCTTCTTAGGTTATCCTACAAGCGCGTTCATTTCAACTTTCGTCGTGGACGCGTGGATAGGTTTACCTTTTATGGTTATCATGTTGTTATCTGGTCTTCAAACAATTCCAAAACATCTTTATGAGGCCGCCACGATAGATGGAGCTGGAGATTTGGTGAAATTTGCGAAGATCACGTTGCCGATGATAAAACCAGTGCTTCTTACGGTAAGTTTGTTATCGATGGTGTGGACTTTTAACTCTTTCGCCCCAATCTGGATACTCACCCGAGGTGGACCGGTAACGGCCACCACAACTCTCCCAATAGCGATTTACAACACCTCTTTTAGATATTTAACTTTTGGCGGCGTGGGTAAAGCTTCGGCTATGACGATCTTTCAAGTGTTGTTGGTGTCATCTCTGTCTTTGATTTACATAAAAACTCTGAGGGGAGGGGAATCATGAAAAGGAGTACCAAAAGAAAGCTAAAAGGTGTATCCTATCAAATCTTAGCGATAATATTTTCCATATTCATGCTGCTTCCAATTTATCAGGCTTTGATAACGGCTCTTACTCCTTCCACTTCTTCATGGATCTCACCGGCTCCCCTATTCCCAAAGAGCATAACGTTTGAAAATTTTTCAAGCGCATTTCAACTCGTTCAACGTCTTCCAATATACCTTTTGAACAGTTTTATATACGGAATAGGAGTGAGTGCTTTTTCCCTTTTAATAGCCATCCCGGCAGGTTACAGTTTGGCACGTTTTAGATACAGGTTGAGAAGCCCTATGATGATTTTTGTCATATATGCGAACATGTTTGCTCCCATAATGTTACTTGTTCCTCTTTACGTGATAATGAAGGCCTTCGGATTGATAAACACCTACATATCGATGATCTTGGCAGGTTCGGTGTTCACCATTCCACTTTCAACGTGGTTAAGCGTTTCTTACATGCAGACCATTCCCGTGGAAATAGAAGAGGCGGCTTTGATGGATGGATGCACACCGTACTCGATCATTTACAGAATTGTAATTCCTCTGATGAAACCGGCATTGGTCGCGATTTTCATATACGCGTTTATAACCGGTTGGAGTCAACAGTTCACGCTGGCATTGGTGTTAATTTCGAACGACAAATTGATGCCCATCACGCAGGGTCTTTATCAGTTTTTCAGCAGGAGTTCTGTGAGTTGGGGACCGTTGATGGCAGCTATATTGATTTCAACTCTCATCCCGGTTACACTTTTCTTGCTAGTTGAAAAGTACATAGTTCAAGGATTAACCTCTGGAAGCATAAAATGAGAGGAGGATTTTCGATGTTGACCGTTAAAGAAATAAACGAACAACCTGAGAAACTCAGGATGGTTTCTGAAAATTACTTTGAGTTGGCCAAAAACGCTTACGATTTCTTGCAAAAAACAAGACCTTCAGAAATGGATTTTGTCGGATGTGGTACTTCGTACAATCTTGCCATGGGCTTAGCATACCAATTCAACAGGTTGAGTGACGAAACGATTCCCGCACACTTTTTCAGTGGATCAGAAGTGGCATTTGGACTGAGAAGACCAAAAAAGGACGGTATACTCATCGGTTTATCGCGATCTGGAGAATCGACGGAAACGATTTTGGCTTTAAAAAGAGCACGAGAAACTCTTGGGATGAAAACGATGGGAATAACCTGTGAAAAAAACAGCACCTTAACACGGGTAAGTGACGTATCGGTGATTTTAGACTTCGTAGATGAAAAGTCGGTAGTGATGACGCAATCGTTCACAACGATGGCATTTTTCATGTCATCTTTGATTCGTCAATTGGTGAATTCGAAAAGTCTAGAAGATTACTTGAAAACCATTCCACACCTTTCACAAAAGATCTTGAACGATGCCAATGAATTTTTCAACGCATTTGAATTCAGCAAAATCCAACACTTTGTCTTTCTCGGTTATGATGAATACCTCGCTTCATCACTTGAAGGAGTTACAAAAGTGACGGAAACATCGCTATCTGAGGTTGAAGCTTATCAAAGTCTTGAGTACAGACATGGTCCAAAGTCAAAGGTAAGTGAGAAAAGTTTGATCTGTCTCCTGGCAAATGAAATACTTTATGAAGAAGAAAGAAAAATGGCTCAAGAGATAAAAGCGTTAGGTGGCAAAGTGATAAACATCTCAACAAAAAAGATGGAAAAAATGGATAACTTGGTTATTTCATACGAATTCAACGATTTTGGAGATTGGTTCTTAAGAACCATACCTTTGCAGATCATCGGAGTAAAAAAAGCCGTTGACAAAGGACTGGATCCAGACAAACCCAAAAATCTCACAAGAGTGGTGAAACTCTGAAGTGAGGTACTTCCTTGGAGTGGATGGCGGAGGAAGCAAAACTCTGGCTTCGATAGTTGATGAATACGGAAAAGAGCTGGGAAAAGGGGTTTCTGGATCCATAGATATTCTTAACGAATCAGATGAAGAATTCCGTTTAAACCTTTCTAATGCCATAAACGAAGCACTTGAAAAAGCGGAGATCACTTTGAAGGATCTTTCTTTTTCGTGTTTTGGAATACCCGCGTTCGGTGATGGAGTCGGGATAGAAGATAAGGTAAAAGAGTTCATATCGAATATGGGAGTTTCATCTTTCATCGTGGTCAACGATGTTAGGGTCGCCCTAGAAGGGGCATTTCCCGAAAGTAAAGGGGCAATTCTCTTGGCCGGAACAGGTGCAATGGTAATGGCAAAGGATGGAAATAATAACTTATTCAGAATCGATGGATGGGGTGAACATGTTGGAGATCTTGGAAGTGGTTATTTCATAGGTCAGCTCACCTTGAGAAAGGCTTTTAAAGAATACGATGGACGATTGAACAAAACGGAATTTTTGAATATGGTAAAAGAATTCGCCGGGGTATCGGATTTGACTGAAATACTTGGTCGGTGTAAAGGTTCAAACGTTCGTAAGTACATCGCGAATTTTTCAAAAGTTGCATGTAAAGCCGCTGAAGAAGATGTTGAAGTCGGAAAAGAGATATTGGATACCGCTATTCATGAACTCGTTGAAAGCGTTAAAGCATTAAGAAAAGTGTTGAAGTTCACCAATTCTATGCCTCTTTCCACGGCAGGAGGAATATTTAAATGCAGATATATTTCTGAAAAATTTAAAGAGGCCGTTGAAAATTTACAAGATATAATGTTATTTGAAAGGGATTTTGAACCTCACCAAGGCGCTGTCATAATGGCCGCTAAAAAACTTTTAAATGATCAAGAAATGAAGAGATTCTATCAAGGATTATCAGGAGGAATTCAAAATGAAAATAAGCGTGGGTAAATTCAGAGGTTTTATGAAGATATCCAACGATCTTGGACAATTTCAAATGTTGGCTCTAGACCAAAGAAATTCACTCAAGAAGATGATAAAAGAGCAAAAGGGAAATTTTGAAGATGAAGATCTTGTAAATGTAAAACGAGCCATATTAAGCACCTTATCTGATAAAGTTACGGCGGTTTTGATCGATGGTGAATACGGCTTCCCATCAAATCTGAAGTACATTTTTCATAACACAGGTATCATCCTATCTGCGGAAAAAAGCGGCTACATTACCGACGAAGAAAGCACTTCGGATCGTTTAAGTGAATTATATCGTAGCGATGTTGCAACGTTTGCCAAGAAAAAAGGGATAGATGCCGTTAAACTCCTTATTTACTGGTCAGACGATTCTTCACAAAAAACGAAAAGCCATCAAATGAAATTGGTTGAAGAGATGGGAGAAATTTGTAAAAAAGAGGATATACTCTACATTTTGGAAATCCTCACTTACGGTACAGAAAGCCATAAGGAAAAAGCAATATTGAAGGCGATGAAGACGTTTAGTGATGAAAAATACGCTGTGGATATGTTTAAAGTTGAACCGATAGTGAGAAACTCCGGATTCAATTTGAAAAGGGATGACGTCTACGAATTTTCAAATGGAAAACCATGGGTAATTCTCAGTGGAGGCATGGACGTTGAAGAATTTAAAGATATATTGAAATGGAATTGTCAAATAGGCGCTTCGGGATTTCTCGCAGGTAGAGTGATATGGAAAGGTGCTCCTAAATACATAGAAACACCAGAATTGATGGATTTACATCTGAAAAGCACCGGAGTTTACAATCTTGAACTTTTGAAGATAAACTCCTCAGAGGCAACTCCCTTTTTTAAGACACCATATTTTAACGGGATTGAAAATGTGGAAGTGCTCCCATAGGAATTGAAAATGTGATCTTTAGCCCCGTATTTTCGGGGTATTTTTATTCCATCAAAAAAGTCAAATCCGAAAATAGCGCAAAATAGTCTATTTTAGAAGTTTATAGGCGATTTTATAGGTTTACAGTCCAAAATCTTACAATATCTCCTATTTTCTCATGTAATTTCCATTTTTACCATAACCATGGTATTTTGAATGTATTGAATTTTGGTGTATATTTTGGAAGAAGCGTAAAAAAGCTAATTAGCGCTGATTTTAAAAGTCTGAAAAGCGTACGTTGCTTTTTAAAAACACTCACCTCATTGAGGAAAGGGGGAAATTGTATGAACAAGAAGGAATTGGTGGATCAAGTTTCTGAAGAAACCGGATACCACAAAAAGGAAGTCAAGGAAATTCTCGAGGGAATAACAGATGCGATCACAAAAGCTCTTGAAAAGGGAGAAAAAGTCCAACTCGTCGGATTCGGAACGTTCGAGGTTTCCAAGAGAGCCGCAAGGGAAGGAAGAAATCCACAAACTGGAAAGAAGATAAAGATCGCGGCAAGAAAGGTTCCAAAATTCCGCCCCGGAAAGGCTTTGAAGGACAAGGTTCAATAATTTATAAAAAGCGCGCCGTGGGCGCGCTTTTATGAGAAGGAATGGAAAATGATACTCTTGATCTTTTACGTTGTTACGCTTCTTTCTTCGCTTATTTTAGGAGGATGGAGCGTATTTCTTTTGAAGAACTTCGATAAAAAAAGTTCAAAAATGATAGAGGGTAAGAAAAGCCTCTACGTTTATTTGATATTTTCTATTACGGGAATAGTACTTTCCTCTCTTCTACTTGTGGCAACATTTCTTTGAATAAAATCTTTCTCACCTCGCACTTCGTTGAAAGGGTCATCTGGCGAGTTCATCTAAAATTTTTTTACGTTTTAAAGGCAAGGAAGCCTCTATCTCTACGATCTTTTTGTTCTTTGGATGAACAAAGGATATCTTTGAACAATGGAGAAAGTATCCTTCAAGACCGTACTTGTTTTTGAATTCCTTGTTTTTTTCGATATCGCCATAGATATCGTCTCCCACCACGGGACTTTCGTTGAATGCTAAATGCCTTCTGATTTGGTGTTTTCTCCCGGTGAGAATTTCCACACTCAACAGCGTGTAGCCGTTGAAGAATTCGAGAGGTTTTACAAAGGTGATCGCTTCTTTTCCGTCAAGAGGTTCTTTTATCTTTAAATTTCCTCTTATCAATCCATAAACCAATGCGAGATATCTTTTCTTCATTTTATGGGAGCGAAAAAGCTCTGTCAAGAATTTTGTGAATTCATATTCCTTCGAAACGAGAAGCACTCCTGAGGTGTATTTATCCAGCCTATGCACAAGATAGAATTCCGAATTGTAGCTTAAAAGGGCGTTGTATATGGAATTGTTGAACGTTTTTGTGCCGGGTTGTACAGGAATTCCCACCGGTTTGTTTATGGCCAACATGTATTCATCTTCGTAGATCACGTCCAATTCCATATTCAGCGGAACGTGTTCAGGAGGAATCCTCCCATATCTTTGTTTTATTTCATCTTGATTTCCAGCAACTTTGACAAGAACCTCTTGCCCGATCGTTAGACGGAATGAGCCGTTTTTTACCCTTTCTCCATCAACCAATACCTTCCCGGAACGTATGAATTTCTGAATCGCGGAGAGGCGAATTTCCGGGTAGGTTCTTCTCAGAAATTTATCGAGTCTTTCATTCTCACGATCTGATCGTATTTGCGTGAAGTAAAATCTCATGAATTAGCCTTCTCTTTTTCTGAAGGACTTTTCCAATTTTGCGATATTCCAATGGCCAAGATCATACAGGCCAATCCTATTATTCCTCCACCTATCACATCGGTTCCCCAGTGAACTCCAACGTAAAGTCTATCGTAAAGAATGGAGGCGATGAAGATGGAGATCAAAAGTGCCAACGTCCATGAAACGGCTTTTGGAAGTTTTGATTTGATTATCATGTAAGCCAACAAACCGTAAAGTGCAAAAGCGCCCACCGAATGTCCACTTGGATAGGAAAAAGAGCTTTCCGGCACCAGTTGCGAGAAATCCGGTCTTGGTATTCTGTACAACATCTTCATTATTTCAACAGATGCGCCTGCGAAGATCAAGGAAAGAAACAATTCCAAAGGTTCTTTCCATCTTTTCAAAAGGGCCAGCGCGACGACGATGACAAGTCCAACGGCTATATCGTAAACCGTGCCCGTGTACTTGGCCACCGCCATGAAATATGGCGTAAAAAACGAGTTTCGCATACCCTCAGCCGCTTTAACACTGGCAACGTTAAATCCTTGCACCCATCCAAATTTTTCCGCAAACCCCAGAAAAATTCCCAGCGCAAATAAACTCATTGAAATCCAGAAATATCTTCCAAAGTTGCGTTTCAAAATCATCACTCCCTCACTTGACAAAATGCCAACAAATGTAGTACCATATTATTAGCACTCTAATGTTAAGAGTGCTAAGAGGTGATCGAAATGCTGAACAAAAGACAGGAAAAAGTTCTATTTTGTGTTGTGAACGAATACATTCAAAATCGAAAACCGGTTAGCTCTTCCAGAGTACTTGAAAGCACTGATATTTCCTACAGCAGTGCTACGATTCGTAATGATCTGAAAAAATTGGAATATTTGGGTTACGTGCATCACATTCACACTTCCTCTGGGAGAGTTCCAACGGATAAAGGATACCGTTTTTACATAGAATCAATTTCAGAGATACTTGAAAACACCAACACGTCAAAAAACGTCGATGCCTTTACGAATTATCCACAACTCAACGTGAACACGCTGATCAATCACGCTGCCGTTTTACTTTCACACACCTTGCCAATAGTCAGCGTGATAACGAAACCACGCACGGATATATTGAAGATAAAGGCGATAAGACTTCACAAAACCTCAGATGATTATATCACAGTGGTGTTGATAACCGAAATAGGTATGGTCGACACTCAAACTGTCATCGAAAAAATGGACGAAAAATCTTTGAAAAATGTTGAAAAGCTATTAAACGCTTCGTTAGTCGGAAGAAGTGTGGAAGATATAAAAGCACGCTTAAAAGATCCTGAGGCTCTAAGAAAATGGAAAGGTACAAGTGTTGAAAGCGTTTTTGATATTTTAAGAAGTATAATAGAGGAATCCAGTGCAGAAACGTACGTCATAAGGGGATTGGAAAACTTGATTTCCGACGATTTAATAGAACAAAGAAGTTTGAGGAAACTCGTCTCTATTTTGGAATCTCCAAAGAGTTTTTACGCATTTTTGGAAAAATTTGGAAAAATAGAAAAACCATCCGTTTTCGTTGGAAGTGAGCATCCTCAAAGTGGAATGAACGATTTCTCTTCTTTCATTGCACCGTACAAGATAAACGATGAGGTGATCGGAATCGTGCTGGCTATCGGTGCAAAAGCGATAGACTATCAAAAGGCGATTTCAACGACGAGATACGTTGGCAACCGTCTAACGGAGATGCTCACATTCTTATCAAGGCTTGGAAGAATACAAAAGTGAGGTGATGAAGATGAGCGAAAAGAAAGTCAAAAAAGAAAATGAAAGCAAAGTTTCAGATAAAAAGAAAGAAAAGAGTTCCTCCAGGGAAAAACTGAAAAAAGAGCTTGAAGAGTGTTTGCAAAGATCAAAAGAGCTTGAAGATTATGCAAAAAGGAGTAAAGCCGCCCTTGAAAACCTTAGAAAGGAAAAAGACGAGGAAATAAAAGATGCTGTGGATTACGCAAACAAGAAAATCGTCGAGGAGCTGATCTACGTTCTCGACGATATGGAGCGCTTGCTGGAAAATTTCTCGGATAAGAAATCGTTGGAATACGATGCCTTGAAAATAATATACAACAAATTCAAAGACATACTGATATCAGAGGGATTGAAAGAGATAGAAAGCAAAGGAAAATTCGATCCCTTCGATCACGATGCCGTTGAAAGGGTGGAAAGTTCCATACATGAAGATTGGGATATAGTCGAAGTCGTCCAAAAAGGGTACAAATTCCGTTCAAGACTTATAAGACCGGCAAAGGTAAAGGTTGCCGTTCATAAAGCCAACGTATCCGAAAAAGAAGGAGATAAAAACGATCGAACTTCTGGAAATGAGGAAAAAGATGGTGATTGAAAATGGCAAAAAAAGATTATTATGAGGTGCTGGGGGTACCGAGAAACGCCTCTACTGAGGAGATAAAAAAGGCGTACAAAGAATTGGTTAAAAAATGGCACCCGGATCTTCACAAAGAAGACAAAGCTCAAGCCGAAGAAAAATTCAAGGAAATAAGAGAGGCGTATGAGATCCTTTCAGATCCACAAAAGCGTGCTCAATACGATAAGTTCGGATACGTTGGACATCCTGGTACCTCACAAGGGTGGAGTGGTGGAAGTCCATTTGGAGAAAATCCATTCGGAGAAAATCCATTTGGAAGTAATCCTTTTGAAGATTTGGAAGATATCATCGGTACGTTCTTCGGTCAAGAAAGTAGAAGCTCGAGAAGATCGAACAGAAATCGTGCCACAAAAGGAGAAGATATATACACGACGGTGTGGATCGACGTAAAAGACGCTCTATATGGCACAACCAAGGAAATAGAGTACACGAGATACGAAACATGTCCGGCGTGTAACGGTACGGGAGCGAAAAACGGAACGGCTTTTAGAACGTGTCCAAAATGTCATGGAAGCGGTGTTGTCACCGTTCAACAAAGAACTTTGTTTGGCATAATGACAACCCAAACGACGTGCGATATGTGTGGAGGAACCGGAAGGATAATATCCGAAAAATGTCCAGTTTGTGGTGGTCACGGTAAGATCACGAAGAAAAGAAAGATAAAAGTGAAAATACCAGCCGGTGTTGAAGATGGTGGAAGAATGAGAGTCGCAAACGGCGGACATGTTGGCGATAACAACGGTCCTTACGGTGATCTCTTCATAATAGTAAGGATAAAGGATATGCCGGCCGGTCTTAGAAGGGAAGGAAGAGATGTCTACAGCGAGGTTACCATCTCATTCGCCCAAGCGGCACTCGGAGATGTCATAGAAATAGACGGTATTGAGGGAAAAGAGGAATTAGAAATTCCACCTGGCACGCAGCCTGGAACGGTTTTTCGCTTAAAGGGAAAAGGATTTCCTTCAGTTAACGGTAGGCATAGAGGAGATCACGTGGTGAAAGTTAACGTCGAAATACCTCGTTCTCTTACAACTGAACAAGAAGAGCTTTTGAGAAGATATGCGGAGATATCGGGAGAAAATTTGAAGAAAAAGAAAAGAAGTTTCTTTCATAGATGATTTTAATAGCCCATTCCCTCTTCAAAAGGGGTGGGTAATTTTTTTCCCTCTCCAGACCAATAAGCGTAAGGTAAATAGCCCAAAGGATTGTAAGGCGTTCCCTTTATTCTTATCTCAAAATGAAGGTGGGGGCCCGTGCTAAGACCAGTTGAACCTATTCTTCCTATTAACATACCCTGTTTAACATGTTCCCCAACGTAACAATCTATTTTTGAAAGGTGTCCATATCTGGTGAGCATACGTCCGTTGAAAATTTGAACCATATTTCCATATCCACCGTACCATCCCGCGTAAGTTACAACGCCACTTATCGCTGAAAAAACCGGCGTCCCTTCTGGAGCTCCTATATCTACACCGGCGTGGAATTCCTTTCGATGGGTAATGGGATTTACTCTCCAACCGTACGGAGATGTGATCATACCAAAAACTGGCCATATAACACCCGTCTTTTTATCGGATGTTTCGCACATGATATCCGTTGGAATGAAAAGCTTTTCTCCAGGAAATAACAAGTTAGGATTCTTTATCTTGTTGCTCTTCAAAATACTTTTGATCGTCGTGAAATATTCCGCCGCTATGTACCATAAAGCCTGTCCCTCATTTACAACTTGAAAAATCCCATCTGGTTTCGTGTACATTATCTTTTCTCCAGCGTATATCTTATTCGCGCTTATCATGAGATTCACATCTAGTATGGAATTCACCGAAACTTTCAATTTTTGAGCTATCACGCTCAGACTATCACCTTCTTTTATGGTGTAGTAGTTCACGGTGTATCCCATGTAGAAAATGGATAGAACATATATAATGAAAACAAAAAAAATGGATCTTCTCAACGATTTCACCACCTTATTCGCTAAGTATGATATCATATTCAAAGGTGAACTTGACAAGGTGAGTGCATTTTCATCCGTGTTTGCTCTTGAAGAAGGTGAAAATCATGAAAAAAAAGGCGATGATGTTCATACTCATCATTTCCATAGTGTTGATATGTGTAACGCCATCACTGGCACAAAGCATAGAAGAACTTTTGGACTTGGCCAACGAGGTTTCCAACCTGAGTTACGCAGATGCCCTTTCAAACCTTGTAGGCGTGAGTGGTATAAGCGTGAATGGCGAAAGCGATTTGACGCTTTCGACCAACCCCACTTTGACTGGTGTCGCCACGTTGGACGTTGAACTGTCGAAATCACTTCATTTGACGGCAACACTTTCAGGCGAAAATTTTGGAGTGGCGTTGAAATTCAAGCCGTTTGAATACGAATCCATTTCAGATGAAATACTGCTTAAACACATGAGTGATAAGATGAAACTGAAAACAGAGGTGATAGATCTCTTCTTCGACGCTATGTTAAAGAAAAGGGAGATAAATCAACTGTCATCTCAGAGTACTTCTTTACAAAATCAATCCGAGATCGCACTTGATACTTCAGCTTATGATTACGATGTGGAGGTACTTGGTAAACTTTTAAGCGTGCATTTGAAAGATCTCGATTTTCCAAAGTTGAACATCCCAAAAATACCTCAAAAATACGTTCCTTACCCTTTTCAAAGTATCACGAGAAATGAACCGAATCTATCCATTGGAATAAAGGCGGAATATTCTAAAAGTTTGAGTTTGGAGGCGTTTTTGAGCTACTCTTGGAATAGCGATGTCACTTTGAAAAGTCAAAGCGAAAACGTTGAAAGCGAGTTGTTGAATACTAAGAAAGAGATGTATTTTAGAAACATCCATATCCTGTCGACGATAGTCAAAGCTTACGACAAACGAATCTCAAAGATGTTTGAAGATTACTCTCAAACGTACGGAGAATATCTTAACGGAAAAGCCAGTAAATCAGAAGTTGAAAGCATATCCCATCAAATTTCCTTGTTAGGTTATGAAAGAGATCTTTACTGCATAAAACTCTTAAAAACATGGTATCTTTACACGTATTTTGGAGAATGAGATGAAAAAAACATCATTTTTGTTGGCGTTAACTCTGTTGTTGGTTATCTTTTCGAATATCTTCGCCACCTCTTTAGAAGAGGTGGTGAAGTTGTCCAAAAATCCTTCTACCTTGTATGAAGCGCGTGAAAAGGTAATAGGATTGGTTCTTGCCAATCCATCATCTTCAACCATCTTGAAAGTGGCCAACGAAGTTTACTCGAAAATCAAAATACTTGAAAGCGCTCACTCAACCTCTCAAATCAAAGTGGCGAGGACCATCATAGAAGAAAACAAAGACGCCTTCTACTCCTCACTTGCATCGAGTAAAATAAGCGTTCTTCCCAAAGACTTTTCGTTGGTTTTTAACATCTTTGACATCGCTCAAGACTACTCGAATTTCTTCTCTCACATCAACGAAGGTGATTATGTGGACGCTTTGAGATACTTTAAAAAGATGAAGTATTTGTACAAAATTCCAAGTTTATCCACCTTTCTTCCGAAGGAAGATACCTCTTCTTTTTGGAGTTTTTTAGCTCAAGCGATAACCTTACAGCCAGACGTTTTCGATGAAGACGGAGCTAAATTCATAGCGACGACGTTGACACCATACGACATACGTACGCTTTACATGAAAACCTACGTTTGGCTCAGTGGACTGAGCATCGAACAGGCTCAACAGGGGCTAAGCGTGGTGGAATTTGAAAATCTCATTTCGTCTTTTTCCAACGCAAAAATGGATCCCAACTTACTTCAATGGAAATACATGACTTCGAAGTATCTATCTTTGTACACGTCCATTTCAAACGCCACCCGTCAATTATCCACAGCCAAAAAGATGAAAATGTACTTTGAGTACGTTCCAACGTTTTTCAGAGCAATTCGAGATTTTCCGCTCCAATACAGAAAAAGTTTATCCCAAGAGCTTTCCGTATACGTCGATCTCTTAATTCAGAAATTGGGTACTTCTAAAGTCAACGTTTCTCGATCCACGGTATCGGATATACGAAAACTGGCCACAAAATATCCGAACGATCCGAATTCTCCAAAGCTTATGGCTCTTACCTTGAACTCGAATTTGATTTACAATTCAGGTGAAAAAAACAAGAATGACGTCTTTAACGTAAACAAAAGTCAAGCGACATCAACCGCAAAAAACGAAAAAGGTAGAGAAATTGAAATTGAAAGATCGTATTACTACCTCTTGATTGGAATGGGATTTTTGGCATTCTTCTTCTCTATTCCGAGGTTAAGATTGTCTTTATACAGAATTTTGAACTTAAAGGGCATGGAAATGAATTTCTACATGCGAAGACTTTCCAAATCGCCTGAAGATTTCAGATGGCATCTCAAATTGGCCAACTTTTATGAAAAGATCGGAAAATTCGAAGAAGCCCAAAGAGAATACAATTTGGCGATGAAACTTATGAGCATGGGAGGTAACGATTATGAAGATAGTAAGTAAAGAGGAGATGAAAGCTTTAGAAATAGAAAACGCGAACAGATACGGTGTTGACGAATGGCTTATGATGGAACACGCCGCGATATCACTTTTCTTGGCGGTTGAAGATGAAATGGAAAATCTTTACGGAAAGAACGTCCTCGTTGTCGCCGGTAAAGGTAACAACGGTGGAGATGCGATGGCATCGGCCAGAAATTTCATAGAGGCCGGTTGCAACGTAGAAGTGCTTTTGGCACTTGGCGAACCAACTGGAAAACTTCCCAAAAAACACCTTGAAATACTGAAAAAGATGGGGATAAGAGTTGAAAAATACGAATCTTCCAACAAAGAAAAAGTGAAAGTTATGATTCAAAACGCGGATGTGGTCTTGGACGGAATTTTGGGTACAGGCGCTTCGAGTCTTGTTTCCGATGAGCTTAAGATGTTGATAGATCTGATCAACGAGTACTCAAAATACACGGTTTCCGTCGATTTGCCGAGTGGATTGGAAAGTAACACCGGTAAGATATTAGGACGAAGTATACAAGCGGATATGACGGTGACGTTTGGACTGTTAAAAAGTGGAATGCTCCTTTATCCCGGCAAAGAGTATTGTGGAAAGATTAAAATAGGTAGAATAGGATTGGCTCCCGCTCTGATGAAGGAAATGAATTTGAAAGGTGAGCTTATCACCTTCAACGATGCGAAAAACTATCTTCCGTACAGACCAAGACAATCACACAAGGGAACTTTTGGAAGAGTACTGATAATATCCGGATCGCGCAAATACACTGGAGCACCCGTTCTTGTGGTTTCGGGAGCGTTGAGAGTGGGAGCGGGACTCGTCACGGTGGGAGTTCCACAGCCTTTCAACACCGTCGTCACATCCACGATGCCCGAAGCCATTTCCTTTCCCTTACCGGCTACTCAGGATGGATTCCTTGCTGTAAATGCCAGACAGAATATAGAAGCTTTAATGGAAAAAGCTGATGTACTCGCAATAGGGCCTGGTCTTGGAACGAATTTTGAAACTGGAGAAGTGATAAAATGGCTGATCTCAACATTTGACAAACCGATAATTTTGGATGCGGATGCTCTAAATTTACTCTCTAAGGATATAGAAAACGTTACTTTCTCACAAAAGATGGCGATAACTCCACATCCTGGAGAATTCGCACGTCTTATCTCGAAAGATGTGAAAGAAATCATATCAAATCCGGTCAAATACGCCGTGGATTTTGCCGTGCAAAAGAACGTCCACGTTTTGTTGAAAGGCGCCACAACGGTTATAGCCACACCAGATGGTAGATATTATTTGAATGTGACAGGCAACACGGGGTTGGCAACAGGGGGAAGCGGTGATGTTTTGACGGGAATGATAGCTGGTTTCGTGGCGCAAAAGGTAAGTTTGGAAAACGCGTTGAAACTCGCAGCTTACGTTCACGGAAGAGCCGCTGAACTTTACGCCGAAAAAAACAACGAGGCCTCTTTGATACCACAAGACCTCGTTGATAACATTCCAAAGGTTCTAAAAGAGCTTACCTCAAAATGAAAATCAACCGATGAGTTTTTTCAGAAAAGTGGGAAGGGTAAAGGAAGAAGAATGTATCTCAGCGTTGTAATAGAAGAGAGTACCCGTGATCTCTTCTATTCTTTTTTCCTCTTTCAAAGTTGGCTGAACGTTCTTTGAGGCGTAGGCAAAGACCCAAAATCCCGATGGATACATTGGAACAAACGCCGTGTAAGGCCTGACTATTGGAAAAGCTTTTCTCATCTCTTCAAAGCATCTTTCCATCTCTTTTCCATCGTAAACCGGATTCTCCGCTTCGGCCGAAAAAACCCCATTTTCTTTTAGAGCATCTCTGCACCCGGCGTAAAATTCTTCGGTGAAAAGAGATTTGCCAGCTCCTTTGTAAGGATCCGTTGAATCGACTATTATCACGTCATACTCATCTTTTCTTTTCATCACGAAATTCTTTCCGTCTTCGTTGTATATCGAAACCCTTTCATCTGACAATTTCGAAGCCGTGGAAGGTAGGTACTTCTTGCACGCTTCTATAACATCCGGATCTATTTCAACAAGATCCACTTTTTCAACGGATGGATGTTTCAAAACCTCCCGAACGGTTCCACCGTCTCCTCCGCCTATGACAAGAACCGTTTTTGGATTCTCATGTGAAAACATCGGAACATGAGCTATCATTTCATGGTAGGTGAATTCCCACCTCTCGTTCAACATCGTAACCCCATCGAGAGAAAATATCCTTCCAAGTTCCGAGCTTTCAAAAATATCTATTCTTTGAAATTTACTCTGTTTTGTGAAATTAACCTTGTCTATTTTGAAAAAAGAGCCCACATTTCCGTTGCAAAATATCTCGTTGAACTGTAGTGCAGAATCACTTTTAGCCAATTTCAACACCCTCTAACGCTTTGTAGCTTGAATCTTCCGGAATTCCTATCTTTTCGTATTCTCCTCTTTTGAGTTCCATCGTGGACTCTCTTTTTGATTTCAACACATCTTTAAGATATTCGAATGCCTTCCATGGATCGACGGATTCGCCACAAGTGAAAAGATCCACAGCCGCGTATCCGTATTCCGGCCACGTGTGAATTGAAAGATGAGATTCAGCTATGACCACAACTCCACTAACACCGTAGGGACTGAACCTGTGAAATGTGGAATTCACTATTGTGGAATTCGCTTTTCGTGCCGCCGTCCTCATATGATCTTCTATAGCGGCTACATCATCCAACACTTTTGCATCACAACCGTAAAATTCAACCAACAGATGTCTTCCCAATGATTTCATCGGCCACGCCTCCATTCTTTATTTGTTTCAATCTATAGTTATCCATAAAAAAACGGTTTTCTTGCTCTTTGAAGTGTTTCTTATCTGATGTCTGTGATCGGCTTTGTAATAAAAGCATTCCCCGCTTTTGACTTTGTATTTCGTGTCGTCAAGCCAAAGTTCAAGACTACCTTCTATGACGTATCCGAATTCTTCTCCTTCGTGGTAATCTTCAGCTTCGGTTTCACTTCCTGGTTTTAAAGTAACCAATCGCGGGTCTATCTTTTTATCCTCAACTCCCGGTATCAACAGCTGGGTTTTAACCCCTTCGGGCTCATCGTAAAGGGGAACCCTATCTTTTTTCGTGAACACAACCTGCGTGGAATTTTCCTCTGAAAAAAACTGTTTCAAACTCACTCCCAACACGTCCAACAACTGCTCCAACGTCGCTATAGAGGGAGAAGTTTTATCCCTTTCCAAAAGGGATATAAATCCTTTTGTCAAATCCGCCCTTTCTGCCAACTCTTCTTGAGTGAATCCTCTCGAAAGACGTAACCTTTTTAATTTTTCTCCTATTTCCATTTTTTCTCCTTAATGATGATAAAAAGTTTAAAATAATAAACTCACTCTTTTATCATAAAAAGCGTAATCTTCGGAGTTATCTTCTCTTATATAATGACCATTATACTCATTTAATATGCATTCAATTTATATGTTATTAAACATAATGATTAACAGCGCTAAACATTATATCTTATATTTTTTTCAAAGTCAACATTTGAAGTATTCATTTTTTTAAAAATCAAGTGAACTTTGCTTTGAATGTGGTAAGATCTTTATGAAAGAAGTTGAATTTGCAAGAAGGTGTGGAAATGGATAAAAAAGCGATTCTCGTTGCTCTTATGGCGATTGCTTGTTTGAGCGTTATGAGTTTTTCATATAGTTTACAAGTCGGCTACTTCGATTCGTCTTTTGGAGTGATGCTCACCCAAGGTGGGGGAAATCTTTACATTTCAACGGCTTTATCGGGAAATCAAACGGCTTTTCTCTTGAGTCAAAGGCTAGGAATGAAATGGCAAATTCCGAAGAATAATCCTATCATCACCATGATCGTCGGCGGTATCGATACTTCTCTCCTCTTCGCCTTCAACGGTACGAATGCGATCCTTTTTTCCGTATTTGCAGAGGGCGAGCTCAAATTTCATAACTTCGAAATAACACTTGGATTCTTCAAAGGTTTGAAAGCTATAAACGATTCGGCTCAATTCGTCAACTTCGCTCTGTGGTCTCCAGAGGTGAAAGTGGGATACAGATGGTAACAGATACGATAGTGGCTATTTCCACACCGCTTGGAAGAGGGGCAATTGGAATTGTAAGAATGAGCGGCCCAAAGGCGTGGGAAATAGCGCTCAAACATTTGACCATTTCAAAGGTAGTTCCCAAAAGGGCGTATCATGCGGATTTTTTTCACAGAAAAAGAGAAGAGTCCCTTGACGATGTGGTAGCGATCTTTTACAAAGCTCCGCATTCGTACAGCGGTGAGGACATGGTTGAAATTTCGTTTCACGGTAATCCACTTTTACTGTCAAAGGCGGTAAGGATATTCACACAAGACGGTGCTCGACCAGCCCAGAGGGGCGAATTCACCAAGCGAGCTTTTCTTAATTCCAAGATGGATCTAGTTAGCGCTGAAGCTGTGGAAAAAATTGTGGATTCAACTAGCGAACTTGGATTGAAGATATCCAGAAATGCCCTTGAAGGTCGCTTATCTTCTTTGATAGAAAGAGAAAGAAAGAAGCTTCTGGAAATATCCGCAAACGTAGAGGTGCGTTTGGATTATCCTGATGAATTTGAAGGCGAATACGTTCCGAATCTATCGGATATCATAAAAAAAATGAAAAAACTTTTATCGACGTACGATCCAGCACGCACGGCCATAGAAGGGGTTAAAGTGGTGTTGTTGGGTGCTCCGAATGTTGGTAAGTCTTCGATATTGAACGCTCTTGTAGGCGAAGAAAGGGCAATTGTCACTCCCATAGCTGGTACAACTCGCGACACGATAGAGGCAAGTCTTTTCATCAACGGTTTGAAAGTCATTTTAATAGACACGGCGGGTATAAGAGATACGTCCGATGAAATTGAGAAAATAGGTGTGGAGAGGGCAAAAGCGGCTGCGCAATCGGCACACATAAAGGTTCACATCGTGGATGCCACTTCGAACGAAGAACCTCACCTACCAGCCGATATAATAGTGGTTAACAAAAGTGATCTGGTTCAAAGAAAGGTAAAAAATGCCCTTAACGTCTCGGCAAAAACGGGACACGGTATTGAAGAGTTGAAAGATACCATCGCCAAATTGGCGTTAAGTGTGACTCAAAAGATGGATTCGGCCGAAGCCGTTCTCATAGCTGAAAGACAGTACGACCTCATTAAAAAATGTGTTCGAGAGTTGGAAGAAGCTCAGGTTGCTTTCGCCAACGGTTTACCGATAGATGTTGTGGAAATAAACATACGTCGGGCGATCGAATTTTTAGATGTGTTGGTTGGAAAAAAATATTCAGATGATATATTAAACGTTGTGTTTTCAAAATTTTGTGTGGGAAAGTGAGGAAGGAAGATGATAAGAACACGCTTCGCTCCGAGCCCAACTGGATATCTACACGTTGGAGGGGCACGAACGGCATTGTTTTCATTCTTGTATGCGAGAAAACATGGAGGAAAATTCATATTAAGAATAGAAGATACGGATGTTGAGAGATCTACAAGAGAATCGGAAAGAAGTCTGATGGAAGATCTAAAATGGCTTGGTTTTGATTGGGATGAGGGACCGGATGTTGGAGGAGATTACGGACCTTACAGACAAAGCGAAAGGATCGAGATATACAAAAAATACGCTCAAAAACTCGTAGACGAAGGAAAGGCTTATCCCGTTTACGCTGAAGCTGAAGAACTTGAAAAATTAAGGGAAAAACTGATAGCGAACTCTCAAACGCCTCATTACACAAAAGAGATGCTTCAATCTCTCATTTCGCCAGAAGAAGTGGAAAGAAGAAAAAAATTGGGCAAAGAACCCGCCATATATTTCGCAATGGAAAGAAAAGAACGTATTCTAAAAGATCTCGTAAAAGGAGACGTCCGTTTTGGTGAGGATTCAATGGGTGATTTCGTCATTCTTCGCTCCAACGGACTTCCAACCTACAATTTCGCGGTTGTGATAGACGATGCCCTCATGAAGATCACCCATGTCATACGCGGTGACGATCATCTTTCCAACACGGTTAAGCAGATGGCCCTTTACGAAGCGTTGAATTTTGATATGCCTCAGTTCGCCCACCTTTCAACCATACTTGGGCCAGATAGAAGCAGACTGAGTAAAAGACATGGTTCCACGTCCGTTGGTGAGTACAGGAAAAAAGGATACCTTCCCCAAGCAATGGTCAATTACTTGGCTCTGCTGGGATGGTCTCACCCTCAATTGAAAGAGATCATCGATATGGAAGAATTGATAGAAAAATTCGATTTGGACAGGGTTTCAAAAAATCCCGCCGTTTACGATGAAAAGAAATTGACCTGGATGAACGGTCAATACATACGAAAACTTTCCAAAGAAGAACTTTACGATTACGCCAAACCCTTCGTCGTACCGAAACTATTTAGCGAACAAGAGTACATTAACAACAAAAAGTGGATGATGCTCGCTTTGGAATCCATAAAAAGCGAAATTGAAACCTTAGCCGAAGCCTCGGAAAAACTCAACGTTTATCTTGAAGTGCCAAAGGTGAATTTGAAATTGAAAGACGAATTGGAAAAAACTGGCGTGATCATCGCCTTCAAAAAACTAATGGATGTGTACGAATCGTTGGAAGAATGGAAGATAGAGAAAATATTGGAAGCCACAAAAAAAGTTTTAAAAGCATCAAAAGTAAAAGGGAAAGAATTTTATCATCCTCTTCGCGAAATACTCACCGGTAAAGATTCCGGTCCTGATTTGGTAAACTTGATATACTTACTCGGAAGAGAAAACGTCGTTTCGCGACTGAAAAGATTTTTGGAGGGATGAAGATGATAAGAATAACGAATACCTTAAGCGGAAAAAAAGAAGAGTTGAAAACCATTGAACCTAACCGTGTGAAAATGTACGTTTGTGGTCCAACAGTTTACAATCTCATTCACGTTGGTAACGCTAGACCCGCTGTGGTATTCGATAGTTTTAGAAGATACCTTGAATATCGCGGTTACAGTGTAACCTACACACAAAATTTCACCGATATAGACGATAAGATAATAAAAGCTTCAAATGAGAGAGGTATATCTTCAAAATCGCTTTCAGACGAATACATCTCTGAATACTTCAAAGACGCATGCGCGCTCGGCGTAAGACCGGCGACTTTTCATCCGAGAACGACGGATTTCGTGGATGAGATAATAGAATTCGTCAAAGATCTACAGAAAAAAGGATATGCTTACGAGAAAAACGGAGACGTTTACTTCGATGTGAGTAAATTCAAAAGGTATGGAGAACTCTCCCACAGAAAACCGGAAGATATGCGAGCTGGCGCTAGAATAGAGATCAACGAAGCCAAAGATGATCCTTTGGACTTCACTTTGTGGAAAGCGGCAAAAGAAGGCGAACCGAGCTGGAAGAGTCCATGGGGAGAAGGAAGACCCGGCTGGCATATAGAATGTTCTGCCATGTCATCCGCTCTGCTAGGTGATGAGTTCGATATTCATGCTGGTGGAAACGATTTGATCTTTCCGCATCACGAAAACGAAAAGGCTCAATCCGAAGCCAGAAGTGGAAAAAAATGGGTGAGCTACTGGATGCACAACGGCATGATCTCGGTTAAAGAAGAGAAAATGTCAAAGTCGGTGGGAAATATCTTCAACGTTCGTCAAGCGTTAAAAACTTACGGTCCAAACGCTTTAAGAATGTACCTCCTTTCCAAACATTACAGGAGCCCAATAGAATTTTCACCCGAAAGAATGGAAGAAGCGAAATCTGCTTTCAACCGAATATCAAACGCTTTAGAGGAAATAGACAGAAAAATCGGTGATTTCAATTCAAAAGAAGATACCTTCAGTCAAGAATGGAGAGCGAGAATGATTGAAGCCTTGGACGATGATTTCAACACTCCACAAGCGTTTTCAACGATATTTGAAATGGTGAAATTGTCTCTCACAACGGATAAAAAGGAGATACTCTCACAGATAAGAAATCTCATAAAAGAATGGAATTACTTCTTTGGGTTCGATTTTGAAAAAAACGTTAACACGACCAAGGTGAACGCTTTCGTGGAAGAACTCATAAAATTGCGCAATCAAGCCCGATTGCGCAAAGATTACGAACAAGCTGATGAGATAAGAGACGCGTTGAAAAAATTGAACGTGGAGATCAGAGATTTACCTGGCCAAACGACTTGGCGATGGATGTAGAAGCTTCTTCATCCAACAAAACAGTCAAAACCGGATGAAGTTGAAGAATCGATGCCGGTATTTCCGTCGTTACCTTTCCAAACAAAGCTTCTTTCACTATTCGCGCTTTTTCTTTTCCGGTTGCCATCAAAACCACGTGACGGGATTTCATGATCGTTTTTATTCCAACCGTTATGGCAGTTGATGGCACCTTTTTTCCAGCCTGTTGAGAGTTTCTTTCAATCGTAGAAGGGTGAAGTTTCACAACCCTCGTAAGAGATGAAAATTCACTCTTTGGCTCGTTGAATCCTATATGACCGTCTATGCCTATACCCAAAAAACAGAGATCGAATCCACCTGCTTTGGAGATCTTTTCTTCATAGGTTGAAGCTTCTCTTTCGGGATCTGGCGAATTTGTCTTTGGAATGTCATGTTTAACGGGTGGGATCTTGGAGAAAAGATTTTTGTTCATGTAGTAAGCATAAGACAAAGGATCGTCCGCAGACAATCCCACGTATTCGTCCAAATTAAAGAAATGAACATGGCTGAGATCTAAAATTCCCGTTTCGAAGAAAGAAACGAAACTCTTGTACATTTCAAGAGGTGTCGTACCGGTTGGTAACGCAACGACAGAATTCGGCTTCTTCAGCAACTGTTTTATCAATATCCTTGCACTTTCCAAACCCACTTCTTTAGCATCTTGTAAAATTTTTATCATCGTTCGCCACCTCGTTAAACGATATGCTGTACATACAAGTATACATCTATGTACGTCTCATGTCAATTTTAAGAAAGTTGATTTTTTCTGTTTTTTGTGTTAAAATTCTATTAGTGATTAAATTCACAGATAAAATTGGAGGTGAACAAAGTGGCGGAATTTTTCAACACTCCAAAAGAAGTTGTGGAAAAACTCGTGGATGTTGGAAAATCTAAATGTGATTTAAAATGGCATCAAACGGCTATTTTGGGTTTTTTCGCAGGCGTGTACATAGCTTTTGGCGCGGCACTCGCTACCATGGTCGGTAACGATGTTTCAAAGTATCTTGGTGTGGGAATGCAAAAACTCATAATGGGAGGAGTTTTCAGCGTTGGACTCATGTTGGTTGTTATAGCCGGTGCCGAGCTCTTCACGGGCAATAACCTCATCGTAGTCTCGGCTTGTAGCGGACATTCAAAATGGTCGAAACTCTTCAAGAATTGGTTTTGGGTTTACGTCTTCAACTTCGTTGGTGCCGTTTTCTTAGCGTGGTTGATGTTTGAATCCCGTCTGTGGAAAGTCAACGGTTACAACGTCGGTGTATTCGCTTTGAAAATAGCGGCCGGAAAGACGAATCTTGGATTTTTCGAGGCTTTAACTCGAGGAATACTTTGCAATTGGTTGGTTTGTTTGGCGGTTATGATGGCGTTGGCTTCTAAGAGCGTAACAGGCAAGATATTTGGAATTTTCTTTCCCATCACTGCTTTCGTCGCAAGTGGCTTTGAACACAGCGTGGCAAATATGTACTTCATACCTATTGGATTGTTTATGAAAACCCAAAACACCGTGGTTCAAGCTTCATCTTTGATACCAGACAAACTCAACACTTTGACCGTGCAAGGTTTCCTTTGGAAGAATCTTGTACCGGTAACAATTGGAAACATAATAGGGGGCGCTTTTTTCGTGTCGTTCTTGTATTTCGTAGCTTTGAAACCTCAGAAAAAGTGCGAATTCAAAAAACGGTAAGAAGATGACTCGTTTCTTTTGATTTTCATAGGAAATGGAAGAAATTCAGAATTCTTCGATAACGCTTTTCAAATTTTCGTTCATCTCTTTTGCGATTTTTGCCACATCTTCCCATGTGTAGATTTTTGGGTGAAAGAAGAAATTCCATATGCTCTGAAAAAACTCGATTACGTTCTCGAAGAAACCGGCGTAATGAATTTTTACATCTTTGAGTTTTAAGGAAGAAAAAGAACTTTGTGAAATCCGAGATATACTTTCAATACTCTTGACGATGTTGGAAATATCTGACCACGAATTCTCTATTTCATCGCTGAGAATATCCAAATGTGCCAAAGCCTTTATATCCGATAAAAAATCCCTTATTTCTTCTATTTCGGTGAGCGCCATGTACGCCTGATAATAGATTGGAACGCTAAGATGTATTATCTTCAAAAAATGAACAACATTCTTTTCCATCTTTTCACTTTTTGTGGGAAGTTGAGAGATTATATCTCTAAAATCACTCCATACTTTTATTCTTGTCTTAAGTATCTCAATTTGGGATCTGATAGATCGTTGTTCCTCGAGATCTTTAGAATTTTCAAGCTCTTTTTCAAGATGTACACGTTGCTTCTCCAACGAGCGAACTTCGTTGTCAGCCTCTGTATATTCCTGAAAAGTTTGCTTGATAAGTCGTTCGAATCCTTCTCTTATAGAGGTGCTGTTTTTATCTATTTCGCCGAATTTTTCGTAAAGTGTGTGAAAGACCTCTTTTGCATTTTCGATCACCGTAGAAGTGGAAATGTCACTTTTTCCATTTTTCTTTTCATAAATTAAAATTTTCAACCTTTTTATCCCTTCAAGTCCCCTTTCAAGCTTGTTGTAAACGAAATTCGCTCTGTATGTCACTATTGAACTCGCGGTAGCCGTAGTTTGGGACGCCAACTTTTTTATACTCACGTTGGAAGAAAGATCGTTGGCTTTGGCGAAAAATGCCATTGAAAAAAACAACAGAACAAACAACAAAAACATCTTCTTTCACATCAACATCCCTCCTTTCTACAAGAAAGTTGGAAAAACGAGTTGAAACGATGGACTGTTTTTTCAACTTATCGATGATTTTCAGACAGAAGTGTACTTGCATTCGAGGGAAAAGACGAGCGAGAATGAACTTAATTATCCAAACAAGAAAGAATTTCTACATCTTTATTATACAACGTGAGTTCTACAAAAATTTATTCAACGGTAAACAAAACAACGTTAAAATGCGAATTCGGTGTTAAAATAAAACATGAGAACATCTTCATCAAGGAGGGAGCAAAATGTCAAAACCAAGAGTGGTCAAAGCACCAAGGGGAACGGAATTAACGTGTAAAAGTTGGCAAACGGAAGCGCCAATGCGCATGATAATGAACAATTTAGACCCGGAAGTGGCTAGAGATCCAGAGCATCTGATAGTCTACGGTGGTACAGGACGAGCGGCAAGAAACTGGGAAGCCTTTGATGCGATCGTGGAAACGCTCAAAAGATTAAACACGGATGAAACGATGCTGGTCCAATCCGGAAAACCCGTGTAGTTGCACTCTTTACAACCTACCGCTTTGTAGATCTTCGCTCCGCGCG
>CAZCZS010000008.1:0-36963 GCA_964503355.1 uncultured Mesoaciditoga sp. | reverse complement strand
GAGAGGATGAGTGAAGATGTTGAGAAAAGAATTGATAGGTGAATTTTCGGCACAGAACGCTCTGGAGATAGAATGGGAACTTTCGAAGTATCACAGGGCCAAAGGTGGAAAGGGTTACTCCAAAGCTGTGGAAGTTGTGAGGAGTGTCATAGGCGACTCGAAGGTCTTGAAATATCCAGCTGGGATTGACTACGAAGGATGGAAAGCACCAAAAGGCTGGAATTTAAAAGGTGGCTTTTTAAAGGTAAACGGTAAGTATGTCGTGGCCGATCTGTCACTCTCACCGATCTCGGCGATATTCATGTCTGGACCGACCAACGCAATTGAAAAGTTGTCGGTGGTAGATGTTGAAAGCGGCGAAAATGTTGAAGACTACGAAGGAAAAGAAGTATCTGGTAAAGCCGTTTTGGCAAATGGAGATATATCACGAGTTTACGATCTGGCAGTTGAAAAATTCGGTGCGAGATGTGTGCTTTCCTTCTACATGAGATTTCAAGTGAAATCGATAGGAAGAACTCCGGAGCTCTTACCTCACTCGGTGAATTACACTTCTTTTCCTCCGTATGCGAATGGAAAGGCGTTTGGTTTTGCTCTCAGTTTCGATCAGTACAAGATGATCAAATCTCTTTTAAAAAAAGG
This sequence comes from uncultured Mesoaciditoga sp., assembly GCA_964503355.1. Lineage (GTDB taxonomy): Bacteria > Thermotogota > Thermotogae > Mesoaciditogales > Mesoaciditogaceae > Mesoaciditoga. The sequence goes on along the minus strand of CAZCZS010000008.1, from coordinate 36,324 downwards.
GAATTTGGAAATAGAGACTTTGATGTATGTTGATCAAGGCAACGATTCACTTGAAATTGTGGAAACACGCTTTGGAAAGAAAAGTTCGAAGAAACCTTTTGTAATGAGTGCGCATCTTTGTCACCCACGTCCTGGTGCCAACGATAACGCGAGCGGTTCGGCGTTACTCGCGGAATTGGTAAGGGTGTTGAAAAATGTGGGAATCGATAGAGAAATAGTGGCCCTATGGGTACCAGAAATGTACGGAACGATCGCTTATCTTCAAGATCATGAAGACGATTTCGAATTGGGAATAAACCTCGATATGGTCGGAGAAGATCAGTTGAAAACCGGATCCATTCTGCAAGTTTCTTCCACTCCTTGGTCTCTTCCCTCATTTGTCAACGATATCGTCTACGCGAACTTACAAACGGATCGCTTTAAAATGATGACCGGCGTTTATTCTGGAGGCTCAGATCATTTCATCTTCACGGATGCAACCATCGGCGTTCCGGCAACCTCTTTAACGCAATTTCCGGATAGGTTTTATCACACAAGTGAAGACACACCTGACAAATCAAGCGTTGAATCGTTCGAATGGATAGGAAAAGGCGTTTTGAATACCATCTTCGATTTAACCTACGGTTTTTCGAAAAGCACATCCATAAAAGCCCAGTCTAACGTGGTGAAAGAATTCGTTGAAAATTACGTCAAAAGTGATGATATTCTCGTTAAAAGATGGGTTTCTTACATGGCATACAAAAAGATGACGGATCTTCATCGTTATACAAATGTTGATGAGTTGAAAAAAATGCTTGAACCTTTTGCGAAAGACGTAGAAAATATGGAGATCGTATCCCGTCATTTGAGAAAGATCAGAGGGCCGGTTCAAGACGTGTGGATGAATTCAAAAGACAGAGAATGGTTCTTTAAAGTTACAAAGCGCGTTCCGACATTCAGGGATTTCAGATACGAATTGTTGAATTTCATGGAATTGGGATTTTCTTTTGACGATGCTTTCAAATTGTCAAAGAGTGAATTTGGAATCTCTCAAAGAATAATCGAAGATGCGAAATTTTACGTACAACGGCTTTCGCAAGAGAATATCATCTGATTGGAAAGTGAGATTAGTGAGATTGAAGGGAGGATAGATGTCATGGAAGTGATTTTCGAAAAGCTCAGCGGTGTTTCTTTAAACAAGATAGTGAAAATGGTGAATGATATCTTTGAGGATTACGTTATCCCAATAAAATGGGATGTGCTTTCGTTTGAATTGGATATAAAGGAAAATTCAATTTCTTTGGATGATTCTTTCTTGATGAAAGTCGACGATAGGGAAGTTGGTGTGTGTATCAACGCTTTAAGACCTCCCAGAGCTCGCATAGACGCTTTTGGAATATTGAAAAAGTACAGGGCTCAAGGTTACGGAACGGCTTTGTTGACGTATGCGTTGGACGATCTGAAATGGAAGAACGCAAAGGAAACTCTTTTGGAAGTGGCTCAGAATGACCCGGCAATCTCATTTTACGAAAAACACGGTTTTAGATTCAACAGGATCTTGACATCTTATTACCTGGAAAAAACTGTGGATGAAAAACCATTTCGTCTGGAAGATGCAACATCGCAAGAAGTGTACGAAATGGCCATTTTAAACGAAAAAGAAAAAATCAGATTCCCAAATTGGCAACGAGAAGCTTTGAGTCTAAAATTATCCGAAGAAAGATATAATTACCATTTCGTAATAGAGAATGGTGAGAGGATCGGATACATCGTGTGGGGGGTGAATTCTAACGGCGCTTACATAGTAGATACAGCTCCAAAAGATGGACGAGACTACGAGCGTTTTTTCAAAAGGGTCGTCGCGTACATTCAAAACGAATACGCTCCAAAAGGTGTCTTGATAATGAACGTTCCGGAAAACGATCCACTCGATAAAGCGTGTATTTCTGCGAGTATGAAACCGTTCTTCAAACAATGGGAAATGGTGAAATTTTGAAGGTAACCATTCCTAAATTCGCAACGCCTGAAAAATTTGACATCAAGCACACCCATGCCTCCGTTATACTGGGAGCCTACCCGTTAGCCGCCAAATTTGAAAGTGCAATCGAAATGGGATGTGGAAACGGTGTATCCTCGGTGATAATGGCTTTGTTGAATTCAGATCTGTTGAAAATGATCGCTGTGGACGTTGATAAGCAGGCGTGCGAAAACGCTTTAACGTTCGTGAAACTCAACAATTTGAGCAAAAGAATAAGTGTTTTAAACGCGGATGTTTTGGAAGTTCCAAAGATAGTCGGTTATGAATCCGTCGATTTCGTGTTTTTCAATCCACCTTTCCATGTTGTTGGAAAAGTGAGTGAAGATAAAAGAAGATTTCTAGAAAGAAACGAAGATGTGTTTGAAAGATTCGTTCTATCAACATTCAAAGTTCTAAAGAACAAGGGATATTTCAGGATGATAACATCACCGGTGAACACTTTAAACAACTTTGACGTCCTTCGCAAACACAACTTAACCCCTAAAACGCTCGTTCCCATTTACGGAAAAAAAGGTGTGGATTCAAAACTCATCTTGATAGAAGGGCTGAAAAACGGTAAAGAAAGAGGATTTAAAGTGAAGGCCCCGGTTTTTTTAGATGAAATGATTTTAGCCTAAAAAGTAAAATGCACGCTTAAAAGCGTGCATAAGTGTCGTTTGAGTTGAGCGTCTAGCTTATGAAATGATCCTGTACAACAGTTGAGCGTATATTCTAGAAACCATTAGCAGATCGTCAAGACTTATCCTTTCATTTGGCTGATGTTCAAGGGATTCTCTGCCTGGAAAGAGTGGGCCAAACGCAACGGCATTCGGAAGGGCCCTCGCATATGTTCCTCCTCCTATCGAAATCAAATAAGCTTTTTGATGTGTCACGTCTTCGTAAACTTGAGAGAGTAATTTTATAAGATCACTATCCGGTGAGACGTAAAGAGGGGCTTGATTGTGTTGTCGTGTAACTTGCATATTTTTCAAAGCCATTTTGATCTGTGACTCTATCATGTCAACGTTGAAGAAGATGGGATAGCGAATATTCACAACAACCTTTATGTTTCTTTCATCGGCTTCTACCGTTCCAAGGTTGAGCGTTAACTTTCCAGACGCTTCATCCATTCCGGCGATGCCAAGCGATTTTCCGTCCGTTTCGTAGCCTATTTTTTCATTCAAAAGCTTTACACCCTCATCTGCGAGATCGGCGTGAACGAGAAAATCAAAAAGCGCGGATATGGCGTTCACTCCTTCGTCGGGCTTCGAACCGTGAGCGGATTTTCCAAAGGTTTCAACCGTCATTTTACCATTTTCGTAATGCGCCTCTATTTTTGCACCGTTTTTGGGTACAAAGCCGTTCAATCTCTTGATCAAAGCCTTATCTTCGGTTTTAATTATGGCTTTTGCGTGCGCGGCCACCATGTTTGAGGCGTCTCCTCCTTTGATAAGCACGACATCACTCGAGTTTCTCTCGGAAGAGATTTCGAAGTTGACTATACCTTTTTCACAGTTGATAATCGGAAAATCGGCATCTGGGGTAACACCCCATTCGGGCATTTCTTCGTGTTTGAAATAGTATTTCAAACCTTTCCAACCGGTTTCCTCATTTGTTCCGAAGATCACCCTTACTCGAGATTTAGGTTCTACGCCCAATTTTTTCACAGCTATCAAGGCGAAAAGAGCGGCTATCGTGGGTCCCTTGTCGTCTATCGCGCCTCTTCCCCAAAGATATCCATCCTTTATTATTCCACCGTAAGGATCGACACTCCATCCTTCTCCTTCGGGAACGACGTCCAAATGTCCCAACACTCCGAAGAGTTTTCCATCACTTCCGTATTCAACATGGCCTGCGTAATTATCAACGTTTTTAGCCGTTAACCCATACTTTTTTCCTATTTCAAGAGCGTAATTCAAAGCATTTTTCACACCTTTTCCAAAGGGAGCGTCGTCTTCCTTTTCACCTTCAACGCTTTTGAATTTGATGATCTCACTGGCTTCCTTGAAGAGATCGTCTTTCAAGGAAAGAACGATCTTATCCAATTCTTTGTTCATTTCGCTTACCTCCTCTTCGAGTTCTTTCTTTATTTTACCACCTTGTTTTTTTATCGTTCACCGTTCTAAATATGAAGAATGAAAATCAGGCGATGACAAGTGAAATCGATATACAACGCAAAATAAAAAATGAGTGCGAAATAAAATGTGAAAACGTGTACTTCTCAAAAATATTTGGTGTATAATACCAAAACGAAGATCGGTGAAACGGTTTTCATCGCGCGTGTAAAAATGTGTTATAATCCATCTTCGACTGGTAAAACAATCAACTTTTAGGAGGTAATTCCGTTGGAAAAAGAATTGAGGGATAAAATAGAAGAAGTGGTTTCCTTGATAAAGGATCACGAAATTTGGGACTATTCTTCTCCAGAAGTAACGTGGGAAGAAGAGGTAGGGTACATCATAGAAGATGAATCAAGCGTGCTTGAAGATCTCGTTTGGAACGGTTTAACGGAATCCGAATCAAAAACCATGTTGAAGGATTACAAAGATGAGCTGAAAAAAGCCACCTCTTTGGTGAAAAAACTCATAGAAGAAAACTTGATAACATCGGAAGATGAGATATGGGACTACATCGATGAAGACGACGAAGATTTTTACGATGATGATGATTGAACGGGTGAAAATATGAAAAAGGCTACCGATTTGAAAAAACTTTTGATCGAAGCCAACAGCATGCACGCTTCTGACGTTCATTTGAGCGTGGGAATGCCACCTGTTTACAGAGTTTACGGTAAATTGATACCACAAACTTTCTACGATCCTTACAATCGTGAAGATCTAGAACTTTTACTCACCGAACTTTTGGCATCGTTGAACATGACACTTGACAGAAAAGAAAAAGATTTTTCTTTCGGTTTGGAAAAAGTGGCAAGAGTAAGAGGCAACATATTCTTCGAACGTGGTAATATAGCGGCCGCCTTCAGGCTCATAACTTACAACATAAGAGATTTTGATGAACTTGGATTACCACCTATCCTCTCGGAGTTTTCAGATCATGTCAGCGGTATCGTGCTCATAGCTGGACCAACCGGAAGTGGTAAATCAACCACCTTGGCCGCGATGGTTGACAAGATAAACAAAGAACGCCCCGTTCATATAATAACCATTGAAGATCCAATAGAGTACATATTTCAAAGCAAAAAGGCGCTTGTTCATCAAAGACAACTCGGCTACGACACAAACTCTTTTTCAGATGGTTTAAAGTACGCTCTCAGACAAGATCCGGATGTCATACTCGTAGGCGAAATGAGGGACTTGGATACGATGCGCTTGGCTTTAACCGCCGCGGAAACGGGGCATCTCGTCTTTTCAACCATTCATACAAATTCGGCGGGCTCTGCTCCGGAAAGGATCATAGACGTTTTTCCGGAACATCAGCAGAAACAAATCGCCATACAGTTGGCAAACACCTTGGTTGGTGTGGCATACCAACGTCTTTTACCAAGTGTGGATGGAAAATCTTACGTTCCAATAGTTGAAATTCTAAATGCCACCGTGGGAGTTAAGAACCTCATACGTGAAAACAAAGTTCACCAAATAGATTCGTTGATAGAGACCGGTTCGAAATTTGGAATGATCACTTTCGATGATGCGTTAAGAAAGGCCATAGCAGCCGGAAAGATAAAGCGAGAGGACGCATTGCTGTACGCGCGCATGCCTTCCAAACTTTGAAAACTCAATGAAAGTTCTACATGTATAGACGAATCGCGTGGAGTTTTTCCACGCGATTCGTTTTTCATCTTTTTTATTCTTCGGTTTCGTTGGTTTTGGAAATACGATCGTTTATATCCTTCAATTCCTCTTCCAACCATTTCTTCCGATCTTCCAAATAACGTTTCTCATCTTGGGCAGAGGCAAAATAAGGGTAGGGAGTTGGAGCGTAGTAACCTCGACCCCATCCCACTCCTCTAAATCCATATCCACGACCCCATCCTCTTCCAAAACCTCTTCCAAGACCGAGTCCCAATCCTCTTCCCGCAACCATGTAGCCGGGAACGTTGTTTCCTGAACAATAACCTAATCCTCTTCCGGTTCTTGGACCGTATCCAAGTGGTCCTGTTCTGTCACCCCATGGCATACATCTCACCTCCGAATTCAATATATATGCTTTACACATATATATTATCACTTTATTTAATCGCTGTCAAGAGTCAAAATCTAAATCAAAACATCCCGAACGTACGATTTAACATGATATAATACGGACATGATAATAGAAGGATTCAAAAAGTTTTACGATAGATATAAAGAGCTAAATCTTCTTCTTTCAAAACCGGAGGTGCTAACCTCTTCCGAATCGTTTGTGAAGTACTCAAAGGAACTATCCCAGATTTCCGAGCAGGCTCAAATGTACGAAAGATATTTAACTTTGAAGAAGGAAATCGAAGAACTTAAGAGCATCATGTCAAGAGAAATGGAAGAAGAAATAAAGGCCGAGATAACGAAAAAAGAGGAAGAGATAAATGCGCTTGAAAAAGAGGCAACTCGTTTCTTAGAAGATTCCGATCCGGATTTGAACAGAAATGTGATAATCGAAATAAGAGCTGGGGTTGGCGGGCAAGAAGGAGCCATATTTGCCGGTGATCTTCTTAGAATGTATTTGAAGTATGCGGAAAGGCATGGTCTCAAGACAGAGATTCTTTATTCACACGGTACTGAACTCAACGGTTTTAAAGAAGTAACCTTTTCAGTTAGTGGAAAAGGAACTTACAAACTCTTCAAATACGAAAGCGGGGTTCATAGAGTTCAAAGAGTGCCTCTCACCGAAGCGTCGGGAAGAATACACACTTCCACGGCAACTGTGGCCGTTTTGCCCGAAGCGAGCGAAGTGGATGTCGATGTAAAGCCTGAAGATCTAAAAATCGACACTTTCAGATCATCTGGAGCGGGAGGTCAGCACGTCAACAGAACTGAATCTGCGGTAAGAATAACGCACATTCCAACTGGTTTGGTTGTGGTTTGCGAATCGGAACGCTCTCAAATTCAAAATAGAGCCATAGCGATGAAAATCCTTCTCTCTAGATTGCTTGAGTTGAAACGCCGACAAGAAAACGATAAGTTATCTTCCATCAGAAGGGATCAGATAGGAAGTGGCGAAAGGAGCGAAAAGATAAGAACGTACAATTTTCCTCAAAACCGAGTGACGGATCATAGAAATGGATTCACCACCTACAAACTTGACAGGGTTATGGATGGAGAGTTGGATGAAATAGTCGAATCTTTGAAGAGGTGGGAAGCTGAAAAAAATGGAATTCTTAGGCGTTAAATTCGAAAAAGACATGAGAGAGATCCCGACAAAATCGTTGGCGTATGTGGGAGATTCTGTTTTCGAGCTTTTCTGCAGAATGAATTATTCATTCAACAACAAAGAAGTCGTCGCTCATGTTAACGCGCGTGCGCAGGCGAAATACTTTGAAAAGATAAAAGATCTTCTTGGAGAAAAGGAAATGGCCGTCGCCCTTCGTGGAAGAAATCTGAAAAGTCCGAGAAGCAAAGATCCTTTTTACAGAAAGGCAACGGCCTTTGAGAGCGTGATAGGATATCTCTTTTTGAACGGAAATATGGAAAGATTAAGCAGGCTGTTGGAAATATGTGTCAATGATCGGGACGATATGAACTTGAAAAAAAGAAAGTGAATATGATATACTGTTAAAAAGTGGATAGAGAATAAGAGAAAGCCACGCAGTGTTTTGTGTGGCTTTTTTGTTTTTGGAGGTGAAAAAATGAAAGTAGCCGTGATAGGAAGTGGAATAGTTGGCTCCTTGGTCGCAAGAGAATTCACCAAATACGATGTAAATGTCGACATATTCGAGAAATTGCCTGATGTGGGATGGGGAATAACAAAAGCGAATTCAGGAATTCTTCACGCCGGCTACGACGATGAACCTGGTACGTTACGCTCAAAATACTGCGCGCGCGGAAATGAAATGTATGAAGATCTTTCAAAGGAATTGAACTTCGAACTCAAAAGAATAGGATCACTGGTAGTGGCTTTTAACGACAAAGATATGAAAAAATTGGAAGAGCTCTTGGAACGCGGAGAAAAAAATGGTGTTAAAGAGTTAAGAATCATCTCAAGAATGGAAGCTTTGGAAATAGAACCAAATCTTTCCAGAGAGATCATCGCCGCTCTTTACGCACCCACGGCGGGAATAATAGCACCTTGGGAAGCGGCTCAGGCGGCCGTTGAAAACGCCGTTGAAAATGGTGCGAAATTACACCTTTCAACAGAAGTGTTCAACATACTTGAAAGTGGAAGCGGATACACCCTTAAAACTTCAAAGGGAGATTTCACATTTGATATCGTGGTGAACGCCGCGGGATTGTGGGCTGATGAATTGGCAGAAAAAGCAGGTGTTAAAGTCACACCACTTCATCCGAGAAAGGGAGAATACATCCTTTTAGATCAACCTTCTTTGGTAAGAACCGTCGTTTTCCCCACTCCTTCTGAAGCCGGAAAAGGAATTCTGGTGCTGCCAACCGTTCACGATACATTTTTACTGGGACCCACTTCCGAAGATTTACCTCCAAGCGAAAAAGAGAACACGATGACCACTCCTCACGGTATTTCGAAGATAGTCAAAAATGCCAGAAGGCTCGTGCCAAGTATTAACATTTCAAAGACGATAAGAACCTTTGCCGGATTAAGACCCGAAAATGAGATAAAAGATTTCGTCATAAAAAAAGAGGGAAATATGGTGCATCTGGTAGCTACCCGTTCACCCGGATTGAGCTCGGCACCGGCGATTGCACAAGATGTCGTTCAAATGATGCTGGACAAGTACAAAGTGAATTTGAAGGAGAATTTCAATCCTTATCGTCGGCCAATACCAAAGATTTCTCAAATGAGTGACGAAGAGAAGGAAAAACTCATAAAATCCAATCCATCTTACGGTAGAGTTGTATGCAGATGCAACAAAGTCACCGAAGGTGAAATAGTGGAAGCGATAAGGCGTGGAGCGCGCACACTGGATGGGATAAAATTCAGAACGACTGCCATGTTTGGAAGATGTCAAGGATCTTTTTGCACCGTTAAGATCATGAACATCATGAAAAGAGAACTTGGAACGGAATTAGATGAAATTCAAAAGAACCTTCCGAATTCGAAAGTGGTGGACGGTGATGTCAGATGAGAAAAATTAGATATGACGTTGTCATCCTTGGCGGCGGCGCAGCCGGTATGGGAGCGATAAAGGGAGCACTTGGTGAAAACGTCTCCGTCCTGCTCATTGAAAGAGAAGCTTCCACCGGCGGTGTGCTCAATCAATGTATTCACAACGGATTCGGTATACACGTTTTCAACAGAGAATTGAGTGGTCCAGAGTACCATGAGATGTACTTGGAAAATGTTGGTAATTTCGATGCGATGTACGAAACCACGGTTTTAAAAATCGATAGCAAGCATAACCTATTGCATGCGATAAGTAAAGATGGAGTTTATGAAATAGAATACGGTGCCCTCGTTTTGGCCACGGGAGCAAGAGAAAGGCCTTTTGAGGCTTTAAGAATACCGGGAAGCAGGCCGGCTGGAATATTCACGGCGGGACTTGCTCAACATTTCGTGAACTTGGAAAATCATCTTCCTGGACACAAAGCCGTGATATTGGGTTCCGGAGATATAGGTTTGATAATGGCGAGACGACTTACCCTTGAAGGAGTGCAAGTTGAGGGTGTGTACGAAATAATGCCTTATCAGGGCGGTTTAACACGAAACATCGTTCAATGTCTGAACGATTTTGATATTCCCCTTCATCTTTCGACAAGCGTTGTGAAAGTCCATGGAAAAGAACGGCTCGAAGGCGTAACTGTGGCGAAGTTTGAAAATGGAACGCCGGTACAAGGAAGTGAAAGATTTGTAAAATGCGATACCCTTGTCGCCTCGGTAGGATTAATTCCAGAAAACGATCTTGTCAAAGATTTTCTTGAAACTACTCCAGATGAAGGAGTCGCCGTAGATGATCTCATGAGAACAAACGTTCCAAACGTATTTGCCGCTGGAAATAATGTTTGTATCCACGATCTTGTGGATTTCGTTACCATAGAAGGTGAAGAAGCCGGAAAAAACGCGGCTTTGGTTTCAAAGGGCGAAAAGCTTCCCGAAAGATTAGCCAGCGTAAAGGCCGGACAAAATATTCGAGTGATAAGCACAAAATACACGACATCCAGTCGTCCGTTTAAAATGTACGTTAGGGTTAGCAAACCGATGGGAACTACGACGATTTATCTTAACGATCAAAAGGTAAAAACCGTTCTCTCGGCGAAGCCCAGTGAAATGATAGAGATAAATCTCGATCCTTCCAAGTACCTTATGAAAGGAAAGATTATTCTTTCAGCGGTGGAGGTGACGAAATGACCAATCCAAAGATCGACAAAAAGGAAGTTAAACATAAAATAGTGGAAATGACGTGCATCGTTTGTCCAATAGGTTGTCATTTAAAAGTTGAAGTGGATGAAAATGGGAAATTCATATCCGTTAGTGGTAACAAATGCCCTCGTGGAGCGGCGTACGCCAAGCAAGAAATAACCGATCCAAAAAGGGTGTTACCCACAAGCGTGAAGGTTATAGATGGAGAACTTCCATTGGTGTCGGTGAGAACTGAGGAGGCAATCCCAAAGAAGTTGATCTTCGAAGCGATGAAAGTCATCAAATCCCTCCAAGTTAAAGCTCCTATCAAAAGGGGACAAGTTATCGTGGAAAATATTCTTGACACGGGGGTGAACTTAATAGCGACGAAAACCGTCAAAAAAACAAAGGAGGGAAAATGATGTTAAAAGTGGGAGATGTAGCACCTCAATTTAAACTTTACGACACAGATTTAAAATTGGAGTATTTAAAGGATTTTTCTGGAAAAAAGGTGGTTTTGGCCTTTTATCCAGGAGCATTCACTTCCGTGTGTCAAAAGGAAATGTGCACGTTGAGCGACGCAATGTCAAAATTCGAAAAGATGGATGCTCAAGTGTTGGGAATAAGTGTAGATGGACCGTTTGCAAACAAAGCTTTTAAAATGCAGAACAGGATCTCTTTTCCAATTCTCTGCGACTTCAACAGGGAAGTCATAAAGATGTACGATGTGATGGAAAAAGATTTTTACGCAATATACGGTTACACCGTTGCAAAAAGATCCGTCTTCATCGTAGATCGTGATGGGAAAATAGCTTACATTTGGATTTCCAAAGACGCGGGCCAAGAACCGAATTACGATGAAATAGAAAGAGAACTGGAAAAGATAAAATGATTGCGAAGAAAAAATTCGCGGCGATTTAATCGTGGTTGCAACAAAAAAAGAAAAAGGTGCGAACAATTCGTTCGCACTTTTTCTTTACAAAAAAATCTTTTTCTCCTGAAATGCCGATTTTTCGGCGTTTTTGAACCTTTTACAATTTTGGCACGAATTCTGCTGTATAAAACGAAAGTGTCAGCATGGAATTTAAAATTTTTGAGGAGGTGTGTGAAATGTCTTGGAAAGGTTGGACTTCTTTGATTTTAGGTATTTGGTTTGTCATCGCTGCCTTCATTCCTGGAATGTTGGGAACGGGTAATCTCGTTAACGATTTGATCGTGGGTATCATACTCGCAATAGTTGGTTTCATGATGATACCATCCGGTTCCGCTTGGCAAGGTTGGATTATAGGCCTTATAGGTGGTGTATGGATGATCATCGCAGCTTTCATACCTCAAATAGTCAACAACTACACAGCTAACATGACCAACGATCTTGTTGTGGGTATCATAGTTTTGATCGTTGCGCTTTTTGAAAGATCGAAAAAGAACGCATAAAATGGGTTTTTAAAAATAAAGGGCCGCTTGTAGCGGTCCTTTTTTTAACATGTTTTTCACTAAGATCAAATCTGGTACACCTTTTCACCGTTTAGATAAGTTTCAACAACGTTCAGTTCCTTATCCAACAGAACGAAATTCGCCTTGTATCCTTCTTCTATTCTTCCAATCTTTTTAAGATTTAAGGCTAAAACGCTGTTGTAAGATGAAACACGTGCCAATTCCTTCAAAGAGCAACGGGTAAAATTCTTGAAATTCTTAACGGCATCGTTGAAAAGCAATGTGCTCCCCGCTAGTGTGCCATCATCAAGGGTGGCTTTTGAATCCACAACGTTGACTTTTAAGCCTCCCAGTTCGTATTCTCCGTCTTCGAGAGCGGCGGCACTTATGGAATCCGTTATGAGAGATATTTTTTCAGAACCCTTCAAATTGTAAATCAATTTCACGAATTCTGGAGAAAGATGGATGCCATCGACTATCATCTCAATTGAAAAGTCAAAATAAAGTCCCGCTCCCAAACCACCAAGTTCTCTGTGATGAAGTCCTCTTATCGCATTTGGAAAATGTGTTATTCTGTTTACTCCATTCAAAAAGGCACGTTTCATATCGTAGAAATTCGCATCGCTGTGACCGATCGAAACAACCGTTCCATTTTCTTTGAGAAGTGGTAAAACTTCGTAAAATCCCTTTATTTCTGGTGCCATCGTGATCAGCTTTACCTTTGGAGAAAGTATCTCTTCAACTTCCTTTGGACTCGCTTCGCGAATCGCATCCGGATTTTGCGCTCCTTTTTTATTGATGTTTATGTACGGTCCTTCGTAATGAATTCCGACGACGGATGTTTTCGGATTTTTGTACACATATTCTTCTATCATGTTTGAAACCCTTATCATCTCTTCTTTTCTCGCCGAAACGGTGGTAGGAAGGAAAGATGTAACCCCTTGACTGTACAAAAAACGCTCCCATTTCTCCAAGCTTTCATCATCGATATCCATGGTGTCTATTCCCCTACATCCATGAGTGTGTGGATCTACAAAACCCGGCATAAGAATTTTTTCATAACTACTCGCATTTGTTGGAAGTACCTCTTTTATCACGTCATTTTCCCATGAAATTTCTCCCACAAATTCCCCCTTTATGGGGTCTACCACCAACACGTTCTTTATTTTCAACGCTCATCACCACCATTTCCTTGATTTATATCCTTTCCTCAAGTTAAAAATCCCTTCGACGATGTGAAATTCAACATACTCGTGGTATTCACGATATTTAATTTTCGATCTGCGTTGCGAAGAATTCAACACCATTTCAACCAAGCGCATAGTATAATGTTAGATGTAATCGATGTATCCATGACTTTGACTTACATATTATATTAACACAGAAAAAATGAGTTTTCAAATTCATCTTCCTTGAAGAAACTCATTTGAAAGAAGTGAGAGAATGAGACTTTCGCAAAAGTTTTTAATCTACGTGATATTACCCGTTTTGATCATGGGAGTGTTCATGCTCGTTGGATACCGACAAATTTTCAGATGGCAGCTCAATCGCTTTATCAGAGGAAAACCGGCGGTAAGGATGTTTTACGAGTTGCATCCATACGTTTTAAAAAAGCATGTTAGAGAATTGGAAAAAGCTAAAAGTGAGATAACCGAAAGGGTTATGATATATTTTGCCTTATCCGTAAGCGCATCTCTTGCGGTGGCGTTGGTTCTGGCGGAAACATTTCAAAAGAGAATTTCGGATATAATCGACGAGATATCAACGGCAACTCAGAAGATGGCAATAGGTCAAGAGATAAAGATAAAGAACGGCTCTTTTTCCGTAGAGTTCGAAAAACTCGTCAAGAGCATAGAAAAACTTTCAGAAAGGCTGAGAGAAAGATCTTTTGTGCGCAAAAGTGTAACCTCCAGTGTTTATCATGAACTTATGACGCCTTTAAGTGTGATAAGAATGCAATTGGAAGCTTTAAAAGACGGCGTTATCGAATACAACGAGGCGCTTCCATTGAATATGATAGAAAATATTGAGCACATATCCAAAGTGTTGAAAGATATAAAAAACATCGAAGGTGGCGAGGTTAAATACGCAAGGGAAAAATTCAATCTGGCGTCCGCTTGCGAAGAATCATGCAAAACCTTTGAAAACATCTTTTCGGCAAGAAATGTGAATTTCAGTTGTTCTCTGAATGATGTTCATCTCTTTTGCGATGAGCAAAGGTTCAAACAAGTCATTTTCAATTTGCTATCCAACGCCCTCAAGTACACTCCTAACGGTGGAAAAGTTGTACTCAATCTTGATGCAAAAGCTTTAATAATATCAAACACTTCAAAAGTGAATCAAAAGAAAATCGAATTTGGAGAAGGTTTGAATTTTGTTAAGAGATTTTGTGAATTTTACGCATGGAAATTCGAGATAAGAGCACTGGATGATCGCGTGGAGGCTTCAATCATGTTTTCCTAGCTTTCCTAAGGAAAAGGAATTCTCATTCAACATTTTCAATCCTTATTTTTACCACAAAGGTTTAGATTATTTATGTTTTTGAAAAGTACTCGAAAAATTAAGCATATATCATATATATGCAAGATACATAAAAATGGAGGTGTTTGAAATGAAGATAATGCTCGCAACGAATGAACCATCATTGGAAAGTTCAATAGCCGATAGATTCGCGAGAGCGCCGTTTTTCTTGATTTACGATACCCAAGACGGGAATTTCAAGACGATAAAAAACGAGAACGATATGGCACATGGTATGGGGCCAAAAGCGGTTCAAATAGCCATAGATAACGGTGCTCAAGTCTTGATATCCGCGCTTCCAGGAGAAAATGCCATGGAAGCTTTGAAAAGCGCAGAGATAGCCGTTTATGACGGCAGAGGGCTAAAGGTTTCAGAAGCGTTGAAGAAATTCGAAAATGGAGAATTGAAAAAAGTATGAAAATAGCGGTTTTGTCTGGCAAAGGCGGAACGGGTAAAACCACTGTTGCCACGAATTTAGCTTATTCACTTCATAAAAAGGGCAAGAAAATTCAGCTTTTAGATGCGGATGCCGAGGAACCAAATTCGCACATCTTTTTCGATATCAACTACACAAGCGAGGAATCCGTGGATATATTGATCCCAAAGATCAACAGAAACATCTGTACTCACTGTGGAGAATGCGCGCGCGCGTGCGAATTCTCGGCGATAAGTGTTTCTCCCAAGCACATAATGGTGTTCGAATACCTTTGTCACGGCTGTGGGGTATGCTCGATGGTATGCCCGGTTAACGCGATATCAGAAAAGCCAAAATCGATTGGAAAAATAAGGTGGGGTGTGACAAAAGAAGGCATATCGTTTGGAGAGGGAATTTTGAACATCGGTGAACCGTCAGCTGTTAGGATAATAAGACAAATGAAAAAGCACATGAATGAAAATGTGGACGATACGCTAATAGATTCACCCCCCGGTACATCTTGTCCTGTGGTTGAAACGTTGCAAAATGTGGATTTTGCGTTGCTGGTAACCGAACCCACGCCGTTCGGTTTGCACGATCTTCGCTTATCGGTAAAAGCCATAAAAGGACTGAATATTCCGATGGGAGTGATAGTAAACAGATACGATGGCGTGTACAAAGAAGTGGAAAGATATTTGAAAACGGAAGGCATCCCCCTCATGATGAAAATTCCATACGATCGAGAAATAGCACATGACTACTCACAAGGAAAGCTTTTCTGTAAAGATAAAGAAGAATACGTTGAGGAGTTCAACAAGCTCTACACCGAAATCGAGGCGAAGGTAAAATGTTGAGACAAATAGCCATCGTAAGCGGAAAAGGCGGAACTGGTAAAACAACGTTGTCAGCCTCTTTTTCCTACCTTGCGGAAGGCCGGGTTATGGCCGATTGTGATGTAGATGCTCCAAACCTTCACATAATATTGAACCCCAAAATTGAAGAAACGCATCAATATGTCGGATCGAAAAAGGCAGTTTTGGACCAAGAAAAGTGCGTCAAATGTGGGATCTGCCAACAGACGTGCAGGTTCGATGCTATTTCTTTCGATGGAGAAAGATACGCCGTGAAAGAGTACGCGTGTGAGGGATGTAACGCTTGCGTTTTGAAATGTCCAACCGGTGCGCTTAAACTCGTGGACAGCTTAAGTGGAGAGTACTATTCCTCTCAAACGGAAAGGGGTCCTATGATTCACGCTCTCTTAAAGCCTGGTGAAGAAACGACGGGTGGACTTATAGCCGAAGTGAGAAAGAAGTCCGTAAACGTGGCCCATGAAAAAGATATCAATTTGATAATAATAGATGGCGCGCCGGGAATTGGATGTCCAGCCACCTCTTCCATAACTTCCACGAGTTACGTTGTCATAGTTGCCGAACCAACGATGAGTGGTTTGCATGATCTGGAACGGATAGTCAAGACCGTTGAACATTTCAGAATACCTATGGGAATCGTGATAAACAAATACGACATCAACGAAGAGCAAAGCGCAAAAATAGAACGATATTGCGATGAGAATTCGTTGGAAGTTTTAGGGAAAATACCTTACGACGTTACGGTGAAAACGGCTACGGAACAGGCAAAACCGGTTGTTTTTTACGATTGTCCTTCGGCAAACAAGATAAAGGAAATATGGAACAAAGTTAAAAATATAGTTTTGAAAGGGTGATCGATATGCCATGGGTAAAAGAGGAACTGTGTAAAGGATGTGCCGTGTGTCAAAATGTGTGCCCCGTGGATGGGGCGATAAGGATGGTGAATGGAAAGGCCCAAATAAACAACTCCATATGCACAAGATGTGGTAAATGCATGGACGCTTGTCCAACTAACGCCATACGTCCAAATTCCGAAAATCCATCTTTACGTGGGTTTAGAGGCACAGGTGGTGGTATGGGACAAGGACGCGGCATGGGTAGAGGCATGGGACGTGGTCGAGGACGCGGCATGGGATACGGTCGCGGCTTTGGACAAGGCGATTGGTGATGAACTACAAACACGTCTATGGCCCTGTTCCCTCGAGAAGACTCGGAAGGTCTCTAGGAGTAAGTCCAATACCATCAAAAACGTGTAACTATTCGTGCGTGTATTGTCAACTTGGAAGAACGGATCACATGACAAACACACGTCAAGATTTTTACAAACCAACCGACATTCTAAACGAAATTTTAGATGCCGTTAAAAATAACCCAAAGGAAATAGATTACGTCACGTTTGTTGGTGAAGGAGAACCAACGTTATTTAAATCTTTAGGCTATTTGATAAGAGAAACGAAATCGAGAACGGGTATTCCTACAGCCGTTATCACGAACGGTTCTCTTTTGTACATGGAAGATGTACGAGAAGATCTAAAAGAGGCCGATGTTGTTTTGCCATCTTTAGACGCCGCAGACGAGGAAACGTTCAAGAAGATAAACAGACCATATCCCAAAATAGAGTACGATATGATGGTAGAGGGATTAAAACGCTTTTCCAAGATGAGGAAGGGACAGTTATGGGTGGAAGTCATGCTTGTAAGAGGAATCAACGATGATGAAAAGCAGCTTAGAGGAATTGCAGATATTTTGGAAGAAATCAAACCCGATCGTGTTTACGTGAACGTTCCAATTAGGCCTCCTGCTGAAAAATGGGTGAAGATTCCAAAAGAAGAAAATCTCGTCAAAGCTCATGAAATTCTTCACAGTTACGTTATAGACGTTTACGAAGAAGGAGAATTTCACATAGGCGATGCAAACAGTTTTCACGAAGAGATAATAAAGATTTGCGAGAGGCATCCCATGCGTGAAGAACAGGTCATCACCCTTGCAAAGAAGTTCGGGTTTTCCACCGATAAAACGTTGAAAGAGATCGAAAGCGATCCTCAGATCAAAGTTATAGAATACAACGGAAAACGTTTTTTATTTGCAAAACCAACGAAATGAATTATAAACAGACCACCTGCGGTGGTCTGTTTATATATTTTTTCAAATCATCTACTTTATGTCAACACGCCTTTCGTTGAGGAAGAAAAGCATCTCTTCTTCTTTGAATGAAAGGGGTACTTCCTCTCCTTCAGAGATGTTGAACGTGTTTGGAATGAAGAGTTTTACCCTTATCTTTTCTGAATTCAAAGAAATTTCCACTGAAACTAACAAATTGGCTCCCATCGGTTCGATGAGAAAAACTTTTCCCTTTACATTTCCCTTTTCAGAAAGCGTTATGTTTTCAGGCCTTATACCAATTTCAACTTTTCCTTCATGAGAGAGTTTTTCAAGCGTCATCATCTTTTGCGAAGAGATCAGTTTGGATAAAGAGGCGATGTTACCAACTTCTATGATGTTTATCTGAGGATTTCCAACGAAAACCGCCACGAATTTGTTCACAGGTCTTTTGTAAACCTCCTCGGGAGCGCCGATCTGTTGAATCACCCCGTAGTTCATGACTACTATCTTATCGGACATTGCCAGCGCCTCTTCTTGATCATGGGTGACGTAAATGGTAGTTCCATGAACGTTATGAAACAACGCCTTCAATTCTCCTCTCATTCTATGTCTCAGTATCGCGTCTAAATTCGCGAGTGGTTCATCCAATAAAAACAAATTTGGTTCTCTCACCAAAGCCCTTCCTATCGCCACGCGTTGGCGTTGTCCTCCACTCAACTCTCGTGGTTTTCTATCCAAAAGATTTGTGATACCAAGCATTTGGGCTATACTTTCCACTCTCATCTGTATGTCTTTTTTCGCCATCTTTCTTATTTGAAGTGGAATGGCTATGTTTTGAAAGACGTTCATATGGGGATACAAAGCGTAACTCTGAAAAACCATGGCCACATCTCTTTCTGAAGGTGAAAGCGCATTGACGACTTTATCGTTTATCAGTATCTCACCTTCGCTCGTTCTTTCCAAACCGGCTATTAAACGCAAAGTCGTTGTTTTTCCGCAACCAGAAGGGCCAAGTAAAGTGACGAACTCTCCTTCATCGACGAAGAAATTTGCGTTGTTAACCGCTATCACCTTTTCTCCAAAACGTTTGTAAACGTCTTTAAACTCCAGCCTATGCATGTGCTCATCACTTCCTCTGCTCTCTTTATCCCTTTATCGCACCAGCCGTGAGGCCGCTTATTATCTTTTCTTGCGCTATGAATATTATTATGACCAACGGTACGGTTACAAGTAACGCTCCAGCTATGATTTCCCCCCACGGATATTGATACGCGAACCTTCCAGATATCATGGATATTCCAACCGTGATAGTTCTCATATTTTCTTTCGTCATGAACGTCAACGCAAGTATGAATTCATTCCAACAGGCGATGAAGTCCAGTATGGCAACGGTTGAAACCGCCGGAATACCTAACGGAAGAATTATCTTGTAAAACGCTTGAAATCTCGACATGCCATCCACTCTAGCGGCTTCGTAAAGTGCGGTCGGTATTTGCTCAAAATAGGTGGCAAGAACCCAAACTGTTAATGGAATGCTTGCCGATGTGTACGGCAATATCAAGCTTAGATAATTGTTCAACAGATGAAATTTGGCAAACATTTCGTAAAGGGGAAATATCATAATAGCCGCCGGGAAAAATCCAAGAATGAGGAGAAAATTCATGAACGGCATGGAACCCTTGAATTTTATTTTGGAAACGGCAAAAGCGGCCATCGATCCGATCAATATCACCATGGCGGTCGCGCTTAAAGAAACGATTGTACTGTTCTTTATGTAAGTTATCAAGTTTATGTCTTTGAAGACACCAACGTAATTTGAAATGGTAAAAGCCACAGGATAAAGTATGGGTGGAGAAGAGTAAGAAACGCTGGTGGGCTCAAAAGAATCCAACACCAAAAAATAAATTGGAAAAAGGCAATAAAAAGCCATTATCACAACACCGACGTAAAGAAAAAAGCGTTTCAATCTCATTGTGCATACCTTCTTCCTATGTAACTTCTTGTTGTCCACACGACGATGACGATCATCAAAATGTAGATCGCCATCATCACAGAAGTGGCCGCGCCGGCTCTAACGTCCAGCCAGTTGAACGTCTGCTGGTATATGAAAGGGGAAAGTGCCATCGTCGCGTTACCAGGTCCACCGTTGGTAAGCACCCATATCAAATCGAACACACCAAAAGCCTGCAAAAATCTGAACATAAGGGTAACCACTATGGCCGGTATCATCAGAGGAATGGTTAACTTTCTCAGTTGGAAAAACCATCCGGCCCCGTCAACTTGCATGGCTTCGTAAAGATCCTGCGGAATCGCCTGTAAACCGGCCAACAACAAAAGAGCGCAAAATGGTACCGTTTTCCAGGCATCCGCCATTATTATCGAAATGAAAGCGAGTTTTGGCGTCGAAAGAAAATATGGAGGCGCACTTGTAAGATGAGTCCAATATAGTAACCATGGAATGGGACCGTAAGAATGTTGAAGTAAAAACTTCCAACCAGTCGCCATTATAGCCGTTGGCAAAGCCCACGGAATCAAGAAGATGGTTCTTAAAGCTTTTCTTCCTTTGAATTCTTGATTTAGCAACAAAGCAAAGATGAAACCTATGAACATCTCTATGGAAACGGATATGAGAGAAAATGAAATCGTGATCCACGTTGACTGCCAAAAAGATTGACTTGTAAGAACCTGATGATAACTGTTAAGACTAAAACCTCCGTTGATGTTTGTAAAAGAAAGCCAAACGTTTTTAAGCAATGGATATATTTGAAAGATGCTGAAAAAGATGACAACGGGCGTTATAAAACCGATAACGGCACGCCAATATCCTCTTTCATGCTTTGGAATGAGATTCTTTGACGGCAAAATCACACCCCCTCAGTTGAAAAAATGAAAAAACGGCAAGCAGAATTCTGCTTGCCGTTGAAATTAAAATCAATGTGTTGACCAATACTCTTGAACGGCCTTCCTCGCAGCTTTTGCCATCGCTTCGTTGGCCTGTTTTGGTGTCATTTGTTGAGTCATCGCCATCGTCAGATATCTTGACATGATGTCTGACAATTTCGGCCATAATGGGGTAGCTGGTCTCCATCTTGTATGTTCGAGGATCGTCCTGAGATCCTTGAAGAAAGGATTCCATTTGAGAACGTCTGGATCGTAGTAAATGTCTCTTCGTGAAACGTCAACGCCTGTCATCTTTACCATCAATTTTTCTATTTCGTAACTGTTCATGAATTGAGCGAATTTGATCGCGGCAGGTATCTTCGATTTGTCTATGAACGCCGAGATGGACACACCCCATCCTCCTTGAGTTGCGAATGGATGTTCTCCAGGAGCGCAAACTTCCGTCGTAACGCCAACTTTTCCTTTGACTTTAGAATCTTTGTCGGTTTGCGAAAGCACCCAAACGTACGGCCAATTCCTCAAAAAGACGGCGTGGCCTGATTCGAACATGTGTCTTGCTTCCTCCTCCATGAAGGTAAGAACATCTGGAGGTGTTATCTTGTATTTATGAATCGTATCCACAAGATACTGCGTTGCCTGTATGGCTTGAGGAGAATCTATTCCCACTTTTCTGGTAACGGGATCGTAGTAATAACCGCCGTTGCCCCACAGCCACTCAAGATAGAAACAGTCAAGCCCTTCATATTGGGCACCCTCGTAGACAAATCCCCAAAGTCCTTTGGATGGATCTTGAAGTTTCTGCGCCTCTTCAAACAGTTCTTTGAAAGTCTTTGGAGGTTTCATTCCGGCTTTTTCCAACAGATCTTTCCTGTAGTAAATGAGACCCGCATCGCTCATAACGGGCATTCTGTAGATGTGCCCCTTCCAGATACTTCCATCCACGGTTGCTTTGAAGTTCTGGGCGTAGAGTTTACTGACGTCCACGTACTTGTCGATTGGAAGTAACCATCCGTTCGCCGCAAGAGGTGGAATCCATATTATGTCAGCCCACACGAGATCGTACGGTGATGTGTGTGCCATAGAAGCCGTCATGAACATCTGTTGTCTGGCGTTGGTCGAGTGAGGTCCTTGAATCAAATTCACGGTGATATCCGGATTCGCCTTTTCGAACAGTTCTATTGCTTTCGCGAAGAATCCCTGCGTATCCGGTCCCGTTAAAAAGGTGATGGAAACTTTTGACGCCATGGATACCCCGCTGAAGATCAGCATGGCGACGATAAGTAAAAACACGACTCTCCTTTTCACTTCTAAACGCCTCCTTGTATTTTATTACCCCCTCTTGAGGGAATATTCCCTTTAACATTCCTAATATTTTAATTTTATTTTATCACCTGACATAAAAAAATCAAAATTTAATTTTTGTGTAAAATATAAATTTGTGTTTTCTTTTCTCACGTTGTGCGTCAACTTTACAACGTGAGTTCGTGAATTTTTGTGTTGAAGCAGGTTGATGTTAAAATCATCAAGAAGTAAAAACATGGAGGCTTCTATGGAAAAAAAGGAAAAGAAGATAGTTTTAGAAGTGGAAGGTCTCAAAAAATTCTACAACGATGTTAAAGCCGTTAACGGTATTTCTTTTAAAGTGTTTGAAGGAGAGGTGTTCACACTTTTAGGACCAAATGGTGCCGGAAAAACCACGACGCTGGAGATACTGGAAGGCCTAAAAAAACATGATGAAGGCACGATAACTCTATTTGGTACCAGAATAAAGACCGTCTTGCCCTTACACTTAAAAGAAAAAATAGGAGTTGTTCTTCAAGAAAACAACTTCATTGAGCATCTCAGCGTTGTGGAAATTTTAAAAACGTTTAGGGGATTCTACTCAAAAGGGTTGAAGATCGAGGAAGTTTTGGAAATCGTAAGTTTGAATGAAAAGAAAAATTCAAAGGTTGAAAAGCTATCTGGCGGTCAACGTCAACGTTTGGCCATAGGGGTCGCTCTCATAGGAGATCCTCAGCTCATATTTATGGATGAACCGACGACAGGCTTGGACCCGCAAGCGAGAAGAAATGTTTGGGAATTGATAATCAAGTTGAAAAAAACGGGGAAGACCATATTTTTAACGACTCATTACATGGAAGAAGCTGAATTCTTGTCCGATTACATATATATAATGGATCATGGAAAGATAATAGCCAGTGGAACATCTCAGGAGCTCATCGCTTCTTTTGGCGGAAAAAGAGTCATTGAAGCTCATATGAATGTTGATGAAAATGAAAGAAAAGAGTTGCTCTCTTTATTCGGAGAAAGTGCTGAATTTGAAGATTCAAAGGTGTTTTTGAAAACTTCGGATCTTCCAAGAACCATGAAAAAGCTTCTTGACTGGGTTGAAAAGAAACGTATTTCACTGGAAGACTTAATTGTAAGGCAATCTAACCTTGAAGATGTCTTCTTGAAATTGACTGGAAGGAGACTTAGAGATTGATGAAAAGGACGTTTACCATCTTCAAGGCTTTGACTTTGGCGAGTTTGAAGAGTCCTTCTTCCATTTTTTGGATGATGATCTTCCCGGTTGTGCTTCTTCTCATTTTGGCAAGCATATTTTCAAACATACAGAAATCTATAACCGTTAGAGTTGCCGTGGTAAACGAGAGCAGCACTTTTAAAAACACCAACTTGGATTTTTCATCTTACATGATTAAGGCGTTGATGAATATTTCCCATCCTTACAATGGAAAAAAACCTGTACTTTCGTTGAAACTTGGAAATAACGAAAGGGATTTTGAAAGCTTCCTCAGTGACTTGAAAACGGAAAAACTCGATGCTGTTGTGCTAATACCGAAGAATTTCAACGCACATGTTTTTTCTCGTCTTTCAAATTTGCCCTTGAATTTTTATCCTCAAGTGAAGATATACACGAGGAGTAACAGTCAAAGCTCGGATATAGCTTTTTCAATATTGAGCTCTGTTATATCTTCACTTAACAAGGTGTTTTGGAAAAGAGGAGGAAAGAAATTCCTATCTACAAGAATCGAATACGTTGGTAAAGGCGGAAACACTTTTTCATATATCGATTTTCTGACGGCAGGTATAATCGTCATGGCGTTTATGACAGTTTCACTTTTCGGTGTAACCGATGATCTTCTCGTTCAAAGAGAAAAGAAAGTGTTAAAAAGGTTCTTCGTTTCTCCAATTACGAAATCTCAATACATTGTTGGTATGTCACTTTCGAATATCTCGCTCGAAATAGTTCAATTGTTGCTTCTCTTGGTGGCTGGAAAGATGTTGGGAGCCAACCTCAGAATAGACATCTTTTCCATTTCTTTTGCTCTGTACGCCTTGATCGTTTCAATGCCGTTGGGTTTTTTCGTGGCGAGTATATCGAAAAGCGCCAATTCCGGTAACGCGCTTGCCAACGTTTTCAATTTTCTTTTTATGTTTTTAGGTGGACTTTTTTTCCCAATAAGCAACGTGCCTTATTTCATAAAGGTTATCGCTTATTCCATTCCCACAACTTATCTCGCGAACGGATTAAGATCCTCCATGGGAGTTAGTTATTCTGCGACCTCAACTTATTTAAACGTTCTTGTTCCACTTATTTGGGCGATATTCATGAGCGTTTACGCCATCAGGCATTTCAAGTGGGAGGTTGGATGATGAAATTTTTTTCGAATTTTTTTGCCTTGACTCTTAACGCTTTAAGAGACAAAATGAACGTGTTCTTCAACGTGTTCTTTCCTTTGATGATACTCATCGTGTTCGGGTTCGTCTTTTCCGGAGTTTATTCTCCTTCCAACGTGAAAATTGGAGTGGTTGGAAATCTGCCCTCTGTAAAGGGAATTTCCCTTAAAAAATTCGAAAACATTCAAAATCTGAGAAAAGCGATCGTTGAACGTAAAGAGGATTTCGGCATCGTACGTTCAGCAACTTCATTGGTGATATACTTGGAGCCTTCTAATGCGCAATCAAACGAATACTACATTTCCCTTGCGAAGAAAATTTCTGCCATTGTGAATGAAAAAATGGGCGCGACTCCCGTGATAAAAGTGGTAAGAAAAGAAGTGAACTTTTCCAATCAGGAACTATCCTATCTTGACAGCTTAATTCCAGGAATACTGGCCTTGAGCATCTTTTCAGCGGGAATTTTCTCCATGACGGCTTCACTTGCCCACTTAAGAGATAAAAAAGTTATAAAAAAGCTTTGGACTGCTCCCATCTTCAAATGGCATTTTTATGGAGCGTTTGTATTGGAAAAGGTCATAGAAACTTACATATCCATAGTTTTCCTTCTTGTGATTGCCATGATAACATTTGGTATCCATTACAACGTTCATTGGATCGGCTTCTCCATTTTGCTTCTATCTTCCACCTTCGGAATGATGGGCATTGGAATGATAATTTTGCTTTTTTCTCCGAGCGCAAAGGTTGCTAGTGAAATATCAAGCGTTATATACACCGTTGTCATGTTCTTTTCGGGTGTTTATTTTCCAGTTGAGATCATGCCGAAATTCATGCAGCGAATAGCCTACTCTTTACCTCTTATATACGTGGTGAACGCTATGAAGTACGTCTTTGGACTTAGACCGATGTCAAAGTTCAACTTTTACGGTTTGATTTTCATCATGTTTGCGGGTTTCGTACTCGTTTTGTTGGGTTTTGCGAAGATGTTCAAATCAGAGTGAATTTAACATCATCGCAGCAAGCAAATTCCCTTCATTTCCTTTGAAAATTGATGGAAACGAAGGGAAAAATAGAAATAGTATATCAAATTGAAAGCTCAGAATTCGTAGTAAACTCCTCCGCTAATTCCGAAACCTATACCTCCCCCATATCCCATGAATCCAGGTGTATATGTGAGACCAAGTTGCTGCGTTGAAAGGAGTTTGACGTTGTTTATCAAAAGATGCTCAGCCAAAAGTGGACCAACACCAAAACCGAATACGTTGTAACCGTAAGCCGATGCGAAATATGCTCCTCCTCCTATTCCCCATTGCACGCTGATGTTTCCTTCTTTACCAACTTTTCCCTCGTATATCTTTCCCATCAGGTAACCATATGAACCTCCTATTGAAATCGTTCCGCCAACCGGTGAAAGCATCAGTTCAATAAGAGAAGTTCCAGTGTCCATTCCTCCAACGATGGAAAAACCTCCGCTTCCGGCTTCTATACCAGCATACAGATTCGCGAAGGAGATTGAAAAAACTCCCATCGTTGCGATCAAGACTAACAACAAAACTTTTTCTTTCACGTTCTTCCCCTCCTTTATACTTAGGATGTTGATTAATTTAAAATGTGTAAGAACACGTTTACCATTTTACCTTTAAGTCATATGTATGTATTATACATTTCTGTATCATGTTTGTCAAATATGATTAATTATATATACATTTATTATTTTTGCATAATTTCAATCACCGATGAACGAGAAAAATTAGGTGCCTGGCATGCAGAAGATGGAGAGTGATAAAAGCTATGAAATATCACGTGCTGAGAGTTACAAATTCAACTTGTGCGTCAACTTTACAAGCCAATGTTTTGAGTCATACATCGCTTTTCAAGCAAGGGAATTTTTTTGAATGTCATCCTGGACCCGATCCAGGATCTCATCCTTATCCTATGTGATTCCGGGTCGTGGTCCGGAATGGCGAAAAAGTGAGGGGTAAGAAGTAAAAGGTGTAGTGCGTGACAAATACAAAAACGAATAAAAATGCCACCTGCCATCCACTACAAAACTACAAGCTACGTGCCGATTTTTTTATTTGTCTTGATGAAAACTTCAAGGAAACTTTGAAAGCCTGAAGTTAGCTTGTTCTAAGCATCTTACACGATCTGATCACCCATTTTTCACCATTCATGCCTTTTTCGATGAATTTTGTTACGTCTCATTCGTCTCATTCTTCGTTAATCTCAAGCGCGACGTGAGTTGCAAACTACATGCAGGTTTTGTCACCCTCAATTCACACACGATCTTATCCGGTCACTTCGAATTGAAAAAGTAAGGTTGAATGATATAATTTCCAAATGAAGGAACGTTAAGATTTTTTCATTCGCGATCAAGAATGCTTTGAGAAGTTTTGAAAAGGAGCACATGAAATGCTAGAAGAAATTCACATAAAGAATTTCGTACTTTTTCAAGAGATAACCGTTGAGTTTTCAAAAGGTTTGAACGTCGTAACCGGTGAAACCGGTGCTGGAAAATCGCTGTTCTTGGCCGCGTTGAAAGCTTTATTCGGAGAAAAACCCTCGGTACCCGTTGAAAGAGGGGAAATTGAGGCACGCTTTAAATCCAAGGGAGTTGAAAATGTCATTTCGATCAAGTTCACTCCTTCACGAACAAGTGCGAGAATGAACGGCTCTTTGATAACACTTTCACAGTTGAAAAAATTCATGGATTCTCTTTTTGTCATACACACTCAAGGTGCCGCAGGAATCATAAAAGACTCTAAAACTCACATGACTTTCGTCGATCTTTTCGATGAAAAGATAGGTTTGTTGTTGAGTAAATACAGAGAACTCTTCAAAGAGTACGTGAATACGAAGAAGATCGTTGAAAAGAAAGAATTGGAAAGTGTAAAAGAAGAGATGGAAGTTTTACAAAATGAGATCGAAAAAATAGAGCATGTCTTGATAAGTGATGAAGAATACGAGGAAATGCTTTCAGAATACAAACGTCTTTCGAACGCCCAAAGGATAATTCAAGTCGCTCAAGAAATCCTGTTTCTTGTAAATTCGGATAACGGTTTGGAGAATTCGATGATCAACGTGATAAAAAAATCCAAGGAAATATCCTCTTTGGACGAAAAAGCCTCTCGTTTTCTCGAAATGGCTCAATCTATAGAAGATGCGATTTCGACTTTTTCGACAGAAATTGAGAATTATGGAATGGAACAGGAACCAGATGAAGAAAAAATCGTCGAGCTTGAAAAACACATTTCAGCTGTGGAAAGGCTTAAAAGAAGATATGGTCCCACGCTGGAAGACGTACGTGATAAGTTAAAGGATCTCAGAACTCAATTGGACACATTGCGTAAAGAAGAAGAAATTCTCGAAAACGCGGATAAACGCCTGAGAAAAGTGAAAAGCGAAATGGAACCTCTTGCCCTTGAGATAAGTAATTTAAGAAAAAAAGCGGTTGAAAGTTTGATCGAGAAAACGGAAAGAAATCTTCACGATCTTGGAATGAAGGAAGCAAAGGTAAGCTATCTTCATGAAAGAACTGACTTCACCGAAAATGGCATTGATTTTTTGGAGTTCTTTGGAATGCTGAACCCCGGTTTGGGATCGTTACCGCTTTCCAAGATAGCTTCCGGTGGAGAAACGGCAAGATTTTATCTGGCTTTGGAAGCTGCTTTGGGAGAAAAGTTACCCATTGAAACGATCGTTTTCGATGAGATAGCGGCTGGTGTGGGCGTTAGAACTGCGGATGTCGTAGCTGAAAAACTCAAAGAGATCTCAAAGGATACACAGCTTATCGTCATAACGCACATGCCTCAAATAGCGGCCTTAGCGGATAAACATTTCAAAGTCGAAAAGGTTGTGGAGAACGGGAAAACACGCTCCGTTTTGAAAGAACTCGAACGAGAATCGAGAGAAAAAGAGATAAAGGAAATGTTTGGGAAAATACCGAAAGGAGCTAAGATGTGAAAAAAGGTGGAATGTTCGTTCGCATTTTGATCGTGGTGTTGGCAGTCGCGGCGGGAATATTTCTCGTCATGTATGCCAACGGTTATTTGGCGGTTTCAAAATCCGTTTTGAACGTGAATAAAGCTCTCATTGAAGTGACGGTTGATTCAAATGGGGTTGCCCATATTCAAGAACACGAATTCTACACTTTCAAAAGACCTTACCATGGGTTGGCGCCGTACATGCAATTACCACAAAACGTTTATCTTGAAAATTTTAAGGTTTCCGTTAAGGGCGCGAAGATAATAGATAAAGTTGGAAAAATAACACGCCATGGCTTTGATTTGAAGATATATCTCAATCAACTCTACAACGTTCCAAAACCTGGCGGAGACAAAGTTGAGATGACACTTTCTTACGATGTTTACAACGCAGTTCAGGTTGGAAAAGATTTCTCTCAATTTTTTCATAAATTCTGGGGAGCCGATACACCCTCATGGGTTCCAAATCTAACGGTTATCTACAAATTCGCTCCAAATTTCAACGTTAAAAATCTCTTCGTTCATCCGATGGATGTACCCCATGTGATCGAACAGCACGGCGACAAATACACCATTCTCTATGAAAATCTTCCGCCGGATTCTTACGCCGAAGCGAGGTTCGTCTTCGATAAGATAAAACCCTTGTATTCGTCCACGTTAGACAAGAGTTATGCCGACATTTTGAAATTGGAAGAAAATTACGAGTCCAAAGCGAAAGTCATGTGGTTCATTTGGATGATCTTGTTGACGGCGGCTGTCGTCATTCCCGTATTTTCATTTTATCTTTTTGGAAGAGAGCCACACGTCGAGCTGCATTCCGAGTATGAAAGGGATATACCCTACGAAGATCCTCCCGCGGTGGTAAACGCGGTGGTGAAACGACTCGTCTCAGATCCGGATGGAGATGGATTCGCCGCGACGATTTTAAATCTCGTTGAAAAGGGCTACCTTGAATTCAGTGGAAAAACCGCTTTTAAACTGAAAAATGGGAAAGCTCCTCTGAATGATGTTGAAAAATCGTTGCTTGAACTCGTTGTAAAGCCCTACGCCGCTGAAGGCATTTTCGATCCGGAGGCCTTAAGAGATTCGATGAAGGGGAACACGAATTTTTCGCAAGAGTTTTTATCCGCTTACAACGGTTGGAAAGATCAGATATCTTTGGAAGCGGAGTCGAGAAATTACATACTCACTTACGGTAACACCATAGCCAAAGTGTTGGCAATAGGCATTCTCATGGTGACTCCCTTGGCATTTTTAGCGTACGTCATTTCGTTGAAAGCGTATCCCACTATCGCTCAGTATTCTTCTTGGTTCGCCTTTGTGGATTGGGTGGTAGCGTGGATAATTTTGGTTTTGCCCAAAGACGTGTTTGGAAGATGGACAAAAGAGGGAAGAGAATATTACCTTCGATGGAAGAATTTCGAGAAATATCTTAGCGATTATTCACTTATAAAGGAAAAACCACCAGAATCGGTAATTTTGTGGGATAAGTACCTTATTTACGGCACGGCGCTTGGTGTTGCAAAAAAAGTCACACGTGCCATAAAAGAGATAGATCCTAAGATCGCTCAAAGTTCTCCACTTTATCCAGCTTGGACGGATATGTACTGGTATTCTTCGATTTACGGTTTGCCAACTTATGCGATCGCCAATTCCGTTCAATCTCAAGGTGGATCATCCGGAGGGTTTGGTGGAGATGTTGGAGGTGGCTTTGGCGGTGGTGGAAGAGGAGGTTTTTAACACTTTGAAAACTTATCAACAATAAAGATCTCAATTTAACAATTTAAAGTTTGGAGGGATCGATCATGGAGGTTAAATTCGAAGTTGTGAAGATGGAATACCCTGAAGATGCGAATATAGTGATAGGTCAGACGCATTTCATAAAAACCGTTGAGGATCTTTACGAAGTTATGGCCACTTCTTCTACGAATGCGAAATTCGGGATAGCGTTCAACGAGGCTTCCGGTCCGTGTCTTGTAAGACATGATGGCAACGACAAAGAGCTTGAAGAGAAGGCCATAGAGAACGCGAAGAAGATAGGAGCCGGACACGTTTTCGTAATTTTGATGAGAGAAATCTATCCAATAAGCGTCTTAAACGCCATAAAATCAACTCAAGAAATCTGCACGATTTACGCCGCCACCGCTAACCCATTACAAGTCATCGTTGCCGTTACTGATCAAGGACGTGGTATAGTAAGCGTCGTGGATGGCTTCACGCCTAAAGGAGTTGAAAGCGACAAGGAGATAAAAGAGAGAAAATCACTTTTACGTGATGTTATAAAGTACAAAAGATGAATTCGGAATTTTTCCACATCACGCCAAAATTTGGACGTTGAATTTTGAATACCATCCAAAATATGGATGGTATTTCTTTGCTCAAGCACACAAACTACCGTCATCACGTGTTTTTAATTTTGGCATGGATTTTGCTTAAAAATGTGGATGAAGAAATTCGAAGAAAGGGTGAAAAGATTTGAAAAACAAACGTGTAGTGGTAACGGGTATAGGAGTTATCGCACCAAGTGGCATAGGAAAGGAAAATTTTTGGAATGGTTTGCTTTCATCTAAGAGTTTTATAACCAAGATAAGTGCTTTCGATCCAAGTGATTTCCGTACTCAAATAGCAGGCGAAGTAAAGGACTTCGATCCTAAAAAATACATGGATCCAAAAAGTGCGCGAAGGTACGACAGGTACACTCAACTTGGAGTGGCGGCTGCCAAAGAAGCAGTTGAAGACGCCGCGTTGACGCAAAAAGAACTGGAAACAGCCGGAGTGGTTGTCGCATCTGGAGTTGGAGGCATCATCTCTTTGGAAAAAGAGATAAAAACCATGATGGAAAAAGGTCCCTCACGCGTCAGTCCTTTTCTCGTTCCAATGATGATAGCTGACACCCTTGCCGGAACCATCGCGACGATTTACGGAGCAAAAGGGCCAAACTTCGCCACCGTAAGCGCGTGCGCTTCAAGCGCACATGCCATGATAACGGCTGCGACCATAATTCGAAATGGCGAAGCCGATGTGGTCATAACCGGTGGAGCGGAGGCTCCCATCTCTCCTATTTCCGTCGCCGCTTTTGGAAATATGAAAGCTCTGTCGGCGAGAAATGATGAACCCGAGCGCGCTTCAAGGCCTTTTGATAAGGACAGAGATGGCTTCGTAATGGGGGAAGGCGCTGGTGTGCTTGTTTTTGAATCTTTGGAATCAGCTTTGAAAAGAGGTGCGAAGATTTACGGTGAGATAAAAGGATATGGCATGAGTGCGGACGCTTACCATATGGTTCAACCAGATCCTCAAGGAAGAGGAGCGGCAAGCGCCATGAAAAAGGCGGTTGAAATGTCCGGATTACCGCTAGAGGAGATAGACTACGTTAACGCCCACGGCACATCCACACCTGTTGGTGACGTGGCGGAGATGAAAGCGGTCAAAACGGTTTTTGGCGAACGCGTTAAATCGATCGTTGTGAACTCGAATAAGTCTCAAATAGGTCATCTTTTAGGTGCAGCTGGAGCGGTTGAATTCATCGCTTCTCTCATGAGTATGAAAAATTCCATCATTCCTCCAACGGTTAATTTGGAGAACAAAGATCCACAAATAGACGTGAATTGCGTTGCCAACGAACCGTTGAAGATGGAAATCAGGAATTTCATATCCAATTCATTCGGTTTTGGTGGGCACAACGCTTCAATAATCGGCGGGAGGTTTGAAGATTGATAATAACCGACGATTCTGTTGATGTCGAAGGCATAAAAAAGATACCACTGTACGTTCGATGGAGAGGAAGAAAAGTAAGCGTTTCAAAACTCAGAAGAAACTCTTACTTCCTTTCCGTTAAAGATACCGTCGTTGAGTTACCAACTTTCAACGAGATCAAAGACCTATTGAATCGTGCCGTAGCGGTCGATGGGGAAGCGTTGATCGTTCTTCCATCATGGCCTGTGAATTTCCTTGGACGAACGATCAAACTCCTTTCAGCCATGATAGACGGTGTTCGTGTTGAAAGCACGAAAATGGACAGTGTCACTTTGGCTTACGTTTTGAAAAAGAACGCATTTGAAGATGAAAGGATAAGAAAAATCTCACTGAAGAGCAGAACTTATCTCCTGTTTTCGGATATTTCATTTTTAAGAAAAAACGGTATCCTTAACGAGGAGGGTCTCAAGTCGATTCTTACGAAGAGTTCGAATTTGGTACGTCACATTCGAGGAAAAACTTCCCTGAAACAAACTTGGAGCACGAAAGGCGCGATTTCTTTAATGATGAGAGAAATAAGCGAAAAACACTTCATGGTGGATATTCGTCATAGTGGAAGGAGCAGGATGGCAAATGTGATAGCGACATCTTTTCTCTCAAAATTCAAGTGCAAAGTTTCCATAGGGTGGATGAATCCGATAGCAGCTTCCCAATATGGCCACGGTACCGTGAGTGTGACGATAATTCCGGAGGTGTAAAGATGGATAAGTCTGCAGATGAAATAACGAGCATTTTACCACATCGATATCCATTTCTCATGGTCGATGGAATAATATCAAAAAGTGAAAAGAAAATAGTCGCCTTCAAAAATGTCAGTCGTAACGAACCACAATTTCAAGGACACTTTCCGGGTAATCCCATAATGCCGGGAGTTTTGATATTGGAAGGTATGGCACAAGCGGCTGGATTGATAGGATTAGACCCATCCAAAGTTCCCCTATTCATAGGTGCCGATAAAGTGAGGTTCAAAAAAGTGGTTAAACCGGGAGATAGGTTGGTATACGAAGTCGAAATCGTATCCGAAAGATTTTCCATGATGAACGTTAAAGCCGTTGCGAAAGTGGATGGTGAGACTTGTGCCACAGCCATGCTTATATTGGGGATGAAAGATAAAGTATGAGATTCTCAAAGATCATAGGTGTCGGTGGATACCTGCCGCCCAAAGTGATGGAGAACGAAGAATTTGAAAAAAAGGCCAACTTGGAAAAAGGATGGATCTTCAAACGGACTGGCATATCGCGTCGGCACATTGCCGAAGAAAGCGCCACGGAAATGGGAATAAAGGCTTTGAAGGAAGCCATAGAAAATGCGAAGATTCAAGCCAAAGAGATCGAGTACATCTTCGTCGTTACGAATTCGCCAGACACTTTAATCCCGGGTATGGCTGGAAGAATTCAGTCTTTTATCGGTAAAGCGATAGGAGGAGTGGACATTCAAGCCGGTTGTTCCGGATTCATTCAGGCGATGGAAATAGCGGATTCCATGATAAAGGCTGGAGCATTTTCAAAAATCGCCATCGTTGGTACCGAAAAACTCTCAACGATCGTCAACTGGAATGAACCATACGTTTCCTCTCTTTTTGGAGATGGAGCGGCAGCGGTGATCATGTCAAAAAGTGATGAGCCAGGTCTTATTTCATCTTATTCGCGCATCCAAAAAGATGGATGGGAGACGTTACTTCAACAAAGGAATGGCTATCTTGAAATGGATGGCAAGGCGGTTTTCAGATTCGCGGTCAGCGCTATTGAAGAAGGTATAGAAAAAGTTCTCAAACGTGCAAATTTACACTTATCCGACATCGATTTGATAATTCCACATCAATCGAACGCGAGGATAATTTCCAGAGTTTCAAAAGAGATGAGAATTCCACAAAGCAAATTCCATCTCTCGATAAGCGAACATGCGAACACCGCAGCGGCTTCTGTGGCTTTAGCCTTGAAGGATGCCATAACGTCTGGAAAAGTGGGACCCTCAAGCGTGGTGTTGATGGTGGCGTACGGCGCAGGTTTAGCTTTAGCGGCCAACGTTTTTAGACTTTAAGGAGGTATAGACGTGCTTTCACGAGTGTGTGATGTGTTAAACATAGAATATCCGATAATTCAAGGCGGAATGGCATGGGTCTCAACCGCAAAACTCGCCGCCGCCGTTTCAGAAAATGGAGGTTTAGGAGTGATAGCCTCTGGAGGTCGTGAAGCGGAATGGCTGAGAGATGAGATAAGAAAAGCCCGTCGAATGACTTCCAAGCCCATTGGAGTGAACATAATGCTACTTTCTTCCAACGTCGATGAGGTTGTAAAAGTCGCGTTGGAAGAAAAGATAGACGTTGCCGTTTTTGGAGCCGGAAATCCGGCCAAATACGTACCCGCTTTCAAAGAGATAAAAAGCAGGGTGATTTCCGTTGTGGCTTCCGAAGTTTTCGCCAGAAGAATGGAATCCATCGGTGTGGACATCGTCGTCGCAGAAGGAACCGAAGCTGGCGGCCATATTGGAAGTGTGTCAACGATGGTTCTGGTTCCGGCGGTCGTTGAAAGCGTTTCAATTCCGGTGGTGGCCGCTGGCGGAATAGCAACCGGAAAACAGATAGCGGCTTCCTTCATGCTGGGAGCAGAAGGAGTGCAAATAGGCACAAGATTCATAGCCACCGATGAATGTGAAGTTCATCAGAATTACAAAGAAAAACTCTTGAAAGCTTCAACAAGAGATGCGGTTGTGACTGGACGAATCACCGGCCATCCAGTGAGAGTGCTGAGAAATCCGTTGGCCAGAGAGCTTATAAAGATAGACGAAAGATGTGGCACACAGGAAGATATAGACAAAATTGCGAGTGGAAGTTTAAGAGCGGCGGCCATCGATGGAGATCTTAAAAACGGTTCTTTCATGGCTGGACAATCGGCTGCTTTTATCAAGGAAATCATACCCGTGAGGGATCTGATAAAGGAACTTTGGAATGAAACGATAGAAACCATCAAGAAATTCAAAAGTGTTGATATGGAGGTGAAATGATGAAAATAGCGCTTGTATTTCCAGGTCAAGGTTCACAGAAGTTGAACATGATGAAGGACTACCACGACGAATTCGAAATCGCAAAAAAGGTTATGGACAAAGCTTGTGAAGTGTTGAATTTCGATCTGAGATCCTTGATATTCGGTGAAGACGAAATGGAGCTTACCAAGACTTTCAACGCTCAACCGGCCCTTTTGACGACTTCCATCATGGTTTTTGAGGTTTTGAAGTCAAAGGGGATGAAATTCGAAGCCGTGGCGGGTCACAGCTTGGGAGAGTATTCGGCTCTTGTTGCCGCAGGGGTGCTCTCTTTTGAAGACGCCTTGAAGGCTGTAAGATTGCGTGGAATGTTAATGGAAAGTGCCATACCCAGCGGAGCCGGTTCGATGTTGGCAATTCTCGGAATTCCTTTTGAAAAGGTTGAAGAGATTGTTCAAAAACTCGATGGAGTCTATATAGCGAATTACAATTCGGAAAAACAAGTGGTGGTAAGTGGGGAGATAACGTCCCTTTTGAGCGCCGAAGAGATATTCAAAGAGGCTGGCGCGAGACGAGTCGTTCATCTCAACGTTTCCGGGCCGTTCCACTCGCCGCTCATGGAACCAGCCAAAAAGGAATTTGAAAAGTTTTTAAACTCCTTGGAATTTCATTCACCTCAGGTGCCGGTCGTGTTAAACGTGACGGGGAAACCTGCTAGAACATCACAAGAGATACGCGAAAAGCTAATAGAACAGCTTACATCGCCGGTGAAATGGGTTGAATCCATTTGGAGTATGGAAGAAATGGGAATAACCGATTACGTGGAAGTTGGTTCCGGTAAAGTTTTAAGTGGGTTGATAAGGAGAATCACGAAAGCTTTTACCCATTCGACAAACACCGTGGAAGATCTGGAAAAAACATTAGAAGGAGTGATGAAAAATGCCAGAATTGCAGAGTTCTGAAGTACTTGAAGAGGTGAAAAATGCACTCAGTGAACATTTGGGAGTTGATAAGTCAGAGATAAAGGAAAATTCAAAACTCGTAGATGATTTGGGAGCGGATTCTTTGGATCTCGTGGAATTAACGATGGATTTGGAAGAAAAGTTCGACATGAAAATCCCGGATGAAGATGTACCAAAGTTGGTAGATGTGAAAAGCATAGTCGATTACGTAACATCCCATAAATGAATCAGACCGAAGAAGGGCATTCGCCCTTCTTTTTATTTTCATAACTCACGTTGTGCGTCAACTTTACAAGCCAATGGCATTTATCAAATAAACATC